>NZ_JBHTSF010000075.1:0-43982 GCF_042795295.1 Streptomyces sp. NPDC056486 | reverse complement strand
GGCGATATCGCCGGGGCCCTCACTCGTACTACCTGTCTGGCTACTTGTCTGGCTGAGCTTTAGACGGTCTCGATGACCTGGTCGAACTCGAGGCGCGGGGAGCGCGGGAACCAGGCGTTCTCGGCCGGCTTGCCGATGTTGACGACCATCAGCGGGGTGTGGTCGCCGTCCAGGAACTCCTTCTGGACACCGGCGGCGTCGAAGCCGGTCATCGGGCCCGCGGCCAGGCCGGCGGCGCGCACGCCGATGATGAAGTAGGCGGCCTGGAGCGCGGCGTTGAGCTGCGCGGCACCTTCGCGGGCCGGGCGCTCCGAGAAGAACACGTCCTTGGCCTGCGGGAAGTGCGGGAAGAGCGCCGGCAGCTCCTCGTGGAACTCGTTGTCCGCGGAGAGGATCGCGACGAGCGGGGCGGACGCGGTCTTCGGCTGGTTGCCCTCGGCCATGTGCTGGACCAGGCGCTCGCGGGCCTCGGGGGAGCGGACCAGCGTGATGCGCAGCGACGACAGGTTGAAGGCGGTCGGGCCGAACTTGACCAGGTCGTAGATCGCCTGGACCTGCTCTTCGGTGACCGGCTCATCGGTGAAGGAGTTCGCGGTGCGGGCCTCGCGGAAGAGCAGGTCCTGTGCGGCGGGGTCAAGGACGAGAGACATGGATCAACCTTCTCGGTGCGTTGCGTGCTGTGCGTGCGGGGAGCGTGGATCAGCTTCCGGGATCGACCGTACGACGTTGCGGTTTAAGTTTCAACCAAATCGGCCGCTTGGTGATCCGCTTCACAACGCACCAGGTCCGGGAGCAGGGGTGGGAGCGGGTGCAGGTGCAGGTGAGTGCAGGTGAGTGGGGATGAGTGGGGGTGAGTGGGGTGGGTGCAGGTCGCGGGGGAGGCCCGGCCTCAGGCGTCGCCCTCGCCCTTGTCCTCGCCCTCGTCGCCGTCTCCGTCGGGCCCCGCCAGGGCCGCGTCCAGGCGGGCGCGGGCGCCGTCCAGCCAGCGGCGGCACACCTTTGCCAGCTCCTCGCCGCGCTCCCACAGGGCGAGCGACTCCTCGAGCGTGGTGCCGCCCGCCTCCAGGCGGCGTACGACCTCGATGAGCTCGTCCCGTGCCTGCTCGTAGCCGAGTGCGTCCGCCGGGCTCGTGGCCTCGTCCGTCTTGCTGGTCATGTGCCCACCCTAAATGTCGGTTCGTACGGCCTGTGCGGCTTGCGTGGCCTGTGCGCGGCCCGTGCAGCCTGCGCGTCCTGCTCGGCGGGTTCGCCTACTGGGCCTTCTTCGCTTTCTTCGCCTTCTGGGGTTCTACGGCTACGGCTGCGGCTGCGGGGGCTACGGCTCGTACGGTGAACTCGCCGTCGGCGACCCGTGCCCGCAGCTCCTCGTCGGCGGCCACCTCTTCCGCGACCCGCACCACCGAGCCGTCCGCCTTCTGCAACACCGCGTACCCCCGCTGGAGCGTCGCGGCGGGGGAGAGGCCCACCACGCGCGCGTGGGTGTGCGTCAGCTCCGACTCCGCGCGGTCCAGAAGGTGCCCGAGCGTGCGGCGGCTGCGGTCGACGAGCGCCGAGACCTGCTCCTCGCGCTCCTCGATCATGCGGTGCGGGTTCTCCATGGAGGGGCGGGCAAGGGCGTGCGCCAGGCCGCGGTCCTCGCGGTCGAGATAGGCGTCCATGCAGCGCCGGGCCCGGTCCCGCAGCCACCGCACGCGCTCGTACTCCTCGCCGACGTCCGGCACGACCTTCTTGGCGGCGTCGGTCGGGGTGGAGGCGCGGAGGTCCGCCACGTAATCGAGCAACGGGCTGTCCGGCTCGTGCCCGATCGCGGAGACGACGGGCGTACGGCAGGAGGCGACGGCTCGCACGAGCTGCTCGTCCGAGAACGGCAGCAGATCCTCCACGCTGCCGCCGCCCCGCGCCACGATGATCACGTCCACCGCGTCGAGCCCGTCGAGTTCCTTCACGGCCTGCACGACCTGTGGCACGGCATGCACACCCTGGACGGGGACGTTGCGCACCTCGAAGCGGACGGCGGGCCAACGGTGCCGGGCGTTCTCGAGGACGTCCCGCTCGGCGGCGGATGCGCGGCCGGTGACGAGCCCGATGAGCTGCGGCAGGAAGGGCAGCGCCTTCTTCCGGTCGGCCGCGAACAGGCCTTCCCCGGCGAGGCTCTTCTTCAACTGCTCGATCCGCGCGAGCAGTTCGCCCACTCCGACGGGCTTTATCTCGACGGCCCGCAGGGACAGCTGCCCCCGGGGCGCGTACCACTCGGGCTTGGCGTGGACGACGACTCGGGCGCCCTCGGAGACGACGTCCGCGACGGCGTCGAACACCTGGCGGTAGCAGGTGACGCTGACGGAGATGTCGTGCGACGGGTCGCGCAGCGTCATGAAGACCACACCGGCGCCGGGCCTGCGGGACAGCTGGGTGATCTGCCCCTCGACCCACACGGCACCGAGCCGGTCGATCCACCCGCCGATGAGCCGCGACACCTCGCCCACGGGCAGCGGGGCATCAGCAGACGTGTTCAAAGCCATGCACCGAGCGTATCGGCCCCCTCTGACAGGACCGGTTTCCCGCTACGACGAAACCCCGCCCACTGCTTCCCGCGCGGGCGACAGGAACTCTCCCACCCACCCGCCCATCACCCCGCGTCAGCCCCCGCTGCCGCACGGGCGACACGCGCTTCCCCATCCACCCGCCCACTACCCCGCGTTGATCGCCGCTGCCGCGTGGGGGACACGCGCTTCCCCACCCACCCGCGCCCATTACCCGCGTCAGCCCCCGCTCCCGCGTGGGTGACGCGAGCTCTCCCACCCACCCGCCCATTACCCGCGTCAGCCCCCGCTCCCACGCGGAGGACACGCGCTTCCCCACCCACCCGCCCATCACCCCGCGTCAGCCCCCCGCTCCCGCGCGGCACTCGCTCCCCGGGCTGTGCGCCTTCCGCCGCTCCCACGCTCAGGACTCGCCCGCCGGCCTCCGGCCTCCTCACCCGCTCCTACGCTGAGGACCGGACACGGGGTGCCGGGTGGGCGGGCGGGAGACATCCGCCGCGAAGCGGCGGTCCAGGGCACCCGCCAGGCCTAGGACTCCCCGCGCCGGGCCCGCTGGCCCAACAGCACCGCGAGCCCCACGACGAACCAGATCAAGCCCACCACCTGCGCGGACCCCGCAGCCTCCACAATCACCGCGACGGTGATAGCCGCCCCCAGCACGGGGACCACCAAGTGCCGCCACCAGCTCACAGCACCCCCGTGCCGCTGAACGGCGAACCACCCCACCACGCTCGCGTGCAACAACACGAACGCCGTCAACGCACCGACATTGACCACCGAGACCAGGTGATCCATCCCGTCGTCCCGCCGAGCCGCCCACACCGCCGCCACCAGCGTCACGACAGCCGCGCACAGCAGCGCGAGCCGCGGCGTACCGGAATCGGTCTTCGACAGGGCCCCGGGAAGCCGCCGGTCACGCGCCATGGCGTACAGCAGCCGCCCCGCAGCGGCCTGCCCGGCCAGCGCGGCGAACGCCGCACCGATCGCCTTGCTGACGGCCACCAGGTCATGCAGCCAGTCCCCGACGGCCGAGTCGACAGCATCGTAGAAAGCGGACCCTTGGGCAGCGGGCTTGGCCGCGAGCTCCGCGGACGACATCGGCTCCAGAAGCGCCACCAGATACGTCTGGGCGATGAACAGCACACCGGCGAGCGCCAGACAGAACAGCACCGCCCGCGCCACCTTCGCCGAGCCCCCCGTCACCTCCTCCGCGAACGAGGCGATCGCGTCGAAGCCCAGATACGAGAGCACCGCGACCGACACCGCGCCCACGACGGCGGCCAGCGCGAACGAGCCCTGCGAGCCGTCTCCGCTCAGCGGCGAGAGCCAGTCCCGCTGCGCCCCGTCCCGCGCCAGGACGACGATCGCCGACACCACAAAGACCAGAAGAACCACGATCTCCATGGCGAGGACCAGGAACCCGACCCGCGCCGCGGCCCGTACTCCCCACAGGTTCAGCGCGGTCGTCACCAGGACCGCGATCGCCGTCCACACCCACCGGGAGACGGAGGGCACCAGGGCCTCCATCGCGATCCCGGAGAAGAGATAGGCGACGGCGGGGATGAGGAGATAGTCGAGCATCGCCATCCACCCGGCGATGAATCCGGGGCCGTTGCCGAGCCCCGCGCGCGCGTAGGCGAAGACCGAACCCGCCTGGGGGACGACCTTCACCATCTGGGCGTAGCTGAACGCGGTGAACGCCATCGCGATCGTGGCGATGATGTAGACGAGCGCCACGGCACCGTGCGACTTGGCGTCGAGCGTCCCGAAGACTCCGACCGGCGCCATCGGGGCGATGAACAGCAATCCGTAGACGACAAGATCACGGAAACCGAGACTGCGGCGCAGGCCGTCGCCCTCGTCGGCGGTGCCGGGATGGGCGCCACCGGCCGTCGTGCCTGAGCTGCCTGAGCTGCCTGAGGTGTCGGAGTAACCGGACATCGTGCCTCCGTAAGTGAACGCAGGCCTCCAGTCTCCCCAAGAAGGCGATCTTTGACGCGCTGGGCTCGGCCTTACGATGGGGGCATGACTGCTTCGACTCCTGCCCGCCGAGTCCTGCTCGCCGCCCCCCGCGGCTATTGCGCGGGTGTGGACCGTGCCGTGATCGCCGTCGAGAAGGCCCTTGAGCAGTACGGGTCTCCGATCTATGTCCGCCACGAGATCGTTCACAACAAGTACGTGGTGCAGACCCTCGAGAAGAAGGGTGCGATCTTCGTCGACCAGACGGACGAGGTCCCCGAGGGCTCCATCGTCATGTTCTCCGCGCACGGAGTGGCGCCGACGGTCCACGCGGAGGCCGCCGAGCGCAAACTCGCGACGATCGACGCGACGTGCCCCCTGGTCACGAAGGTCCACAAGGAAGCCGTCCGGTACGCCAAGGACGACTTCGACATCCTCCTGATCGGCCACGAGGGTCACGAGGAAGTCATCGGCACGTCCGGTGAGGCGCCCGACCACATCACGCTCGTCGACGGCCCCGATGACGTCGCGAACGTCGAGGTCCGTGACCCGGACAGGGTCGTCTGGCTCTCCCAGACCACGCTTTCGGTCGACGAGACCATGGAGACGGTCGACGCCCTCAAGACCAAGTTCCCGGGCCTGATCTCCCCGCCGAGCGACGACATCTGCTACGCGACGCAGAACCGTCAGATCGCGGTGAAGAAGCTGGCCGAGGACGCCGAGCTGGTCATCGTCGTCGGCTCCAAGAACTCATCGAACTCGATCCGCATGGTCGAGGTCGCCCTCGACGCGGGCGCCCCCGCGTCGCACCTCGTCGACAACGCCGAGGAGATCGACGAGGCGTGGCTCGAGGGCGTGACCACGGTCGGCCTCACCTCGGGTGCCTCCGTGCCGGACGTCCTGGTGGACGGCGTCATCGAGTGGCTGTCCGAGCGGGGCTACGGAGACGTGGAGACGGTGAAGACGGCCGACGAGTCGATCACCTTCTCGCTGCCGAAGGAGCTCCGCCGCGACCTGCGCGCCGAGGCCGCCGAGCTGTCACAGAAGTAACGCGGGGGCCGGACAGTGGCCGTACCGTGGGTCGCATGCAGATCTTCGGTGTGGACATCGGCGGATCCGGGATCAAGGGTGCTCCCGTTGACCTGGACCGGGGAGACCTGGCACAAGAGCGGCACAAAGTGCTGACCCCGCATCCGGCCACGCCCGACGGCGTGGCCGACAAGGTGCGTGAGGTCATCGAGCACTTCGAATGGAAAGGCCCCGTGGGTGCCACGTTCCCCGGTGTGATCACCGGCGGCACGGCACGCACGGCGGCCAACGTCGACAAGAGCTGGATCGGCACGGACATCCAGAAGCTGGTCTCGGACCGGCTCGGCGGCGACGTCCCCGTCACTGTCCTGAACGACGCGGACGCGGCGGGCGTCGCCGAGATGCACTTCGGCGCGGGCCGCGGCCACAAGGGCACCGTCATCCTGCTCACCCTCGGTACCGGCATCGGCAGCGCCCTGTTCACCGGCGGCCGCCTTGTCCCGAACACCGAGCTCGGCCACCTGGAGCTGCACGGGCACGACGCGGAGAAGCGTGCTTCGTCCAAGGCCAAGGAGGACGAGGACCTCTCCTGGGAGCACTGGGCGCACCGCGTCCAGAAGTATCTGGCGCACGTGGAGATGCTGTTCTCGCCGGAGCTGTTCATCATCGGCGGCGGCGTGAGCCGCAAGTCCCACAAGTTCCTGCCGCTGATCAAGGACATCAAGGCCGAGATCGTCCCCGCGGAGCTGCAGAACAACGCGGGCATCGTGGGCGCGGCGATGGCGGCGGCGGAGGCGGCGTAGCAAGCCCGCCTCTCCGAAGCCCGCCCGCCCCCTGGGCCCTACGCCGTCGGCATCCGCCGCTTGGGCCCTCGCGGCCCGGTGGCGGCGGGGGCGCCGGCCCGTGCCCGCCGCCGCTGCGCCATGAGCTTGATCCTGCGCACGGTCACGATGAGAGCGGCGACCAGCGTCCCGCCGTACAGCCACCCCGCGTGCATCGCGAGCGAGGTGATCAGCCCCATGAAGTGCCCGCCGAAGCCACCGCTGCCGCCCGAGATAGGCAGGAGCCCGACGGCGAAGGCGATCGGCGCGGCCACCGGCGCGGTCACCAGGTCGGCCGGGCGTACCCAGAGCGCGGTCAGCGCGCTCACGGGCAGGAAGAGCACGCCGTACGCGACGACCGAACTGCCGAAGAGCAGCCACAGCAGACAGGCGAGCAGGAACATCGTCGCGGCGCAGAAGAGCCCGCTGCCGAGCCCCGTGAGACGTGGGTTCGGCATGCCGCGCAGCGAGCGGTAGACCGGTAGCGCGTGCAGCTTGCGGATGAAGGGAGGGACGGGGCGGCCGGGGCGGGACGCGGCGCGGTAGACCGTCGCCGGATCGGCGGGCCTGCCCTGCGGGGGCAGGGGTGCGGTGCGTCGCGGCCGGGCCGGAGGCTGAGGGGGACGCGTCCTGTGTTGCTCCACCGGACCAACCTAGGTCGAGCCGTACCGATAATCCGGCCTGGGACACGCGCTTTGGCCGACCTTGGCCAAGCGTTCGATAGGAGAGCGATACGCCGACGAGTGCGGGGCCCGCACGCCGTAGACTGGGGGATCGCCCTACGGTCGCTCCGGCCCTCCGGGCCGTCCACCCCCAGCACTCACGTACGGGAAGTCGCAACGTGTCGCTCACGATCGGAATCGTCGGTCTGCCCAATGTCGGCAAGTCGACCCTGTTCAACGCCCTGACCAAGAACGACGTGCTTGCGGCCAACTATCCGTTCGCCACGATCGAGCCGAATGTCGGCGTGGTGGGCGTCCCGGACCCCCGCCTCACGAAACTGGCCGAGATCTTTTCCTCGCAGAAGGTCCTTCCGGCGACGGTCGACTTCGTCGACATCGCGGGCATCGTGCGCGGCGCGAGCGAGGGCGAGGGCCTGGGCAACAAGTTCCTCGCGAACATCCGCGAGTCGGACGCGATCTGCCAGGTCATCCGCGCCTTCAAGGACGAGAACGTCGTGCACGTGGACGGCAAGGTCTCGCCCAAGGACGACATCGAGACGATCAACACCGAGCTGATCCTCGCCGACCTCCAGACCATCGAGAAGGTTCTTCCCCGCCTCCAGAAGGAGTCGCGGATCAAGAAGGACGTCGGTCCGAAGGTGAAGGCGATCGAGGAGGCCCAGGCGATCCTGGAGAAGGGCGACACGCTCTCCTCGGCAGGCATCGTCCAGGGCTCCGGCCGGGAGGAACTCCTCCACGACCTCCACCTCCTCACGACGAAGCCCTTCCTCTACGTCTTCAACGTCGACGAGGACGAGCTGACGGACGACGAGTTCAAGGCCGCGCAGAGCGCACTGGTCGCCCCCGCGGAGGCGATCTTCCTCAACGCCAAGCTGGAGTCGGACCTCGTGGAGCTTGAAGAGGACGAGGCCCTCGAACTCCTCCAGTCGGTAGGCCAGGAAGAGCCCGGCCTGGCCACCCTCGCCCACGTCGGCTTCCGCACGCTCGGCCTCCAGACGTACCTCACGGCAGGCCCCAAGGAGTCCCGCGCCTGGACGATCCCCCAGGGAGCGACGGCCCCCGAGGCCGCGGGCGTCATCCACACGGACTTCCAGAAGGGCTTCATCAAGGCCGAGGTCATCTCCTTCGAGGACCTGGTCGAAACGGGCTCGGTCGCCGAGGCCCGCGCGAAGGGCAAGGCGCGCATGGAGGGCAAGGAGTACGTGATGCAGGACGGGGACGTCGTGGAGTTCCGTTTCAATGTATAGGCCACGCATTACCGTGGATCCGGCGGTTTAGCAAACAGCCAGGTCAGATGGGGTCGTCCTGATTTCGGGGCGACCCCGTTCGCGTACCCGCGGCTGGAATCTGGCTGGCTGACCTGACGGCTCATCACCTGTCGTCATCCGTCGTTCTCCGCACGGTGGCTGGATGTTGGCTGGGTGACGCTGAATGGTGAACCAGCGGGGGAGAGGTGTGCGGGGGCGGGGTGTACGCCCGTGTCGGCCGAGCGTTTCCGGCGTTCGCGCCAGGGGGTGTCGGGGTGCGTGAATGGCCCCCGGCGCCCCCGGGTGGGCCGCTGGGTGGGGTCGCGCGACCGTTACGCAGGACTGTTAGTCGCTATGGGAGGCCTTCGGCTTCATCAGGGAAAGGAGTGCGGAGAAGGCGGCGGGGGTGGCGGTGAGTATGGATTCACGGGGGTCGGCGGATTCGGTCACCTGGACACGGTCGGCGTCGACGGCGACATGAAGGCAGGCTTCGCCTTCGCCGCAATAGGACGACTTCTGCCAGTTACGAGTGGGCATTTGGGCTCCCTCACAGGTTGTGGACGATCGAGAGGATCAGGTCCCGCGAAGCGCTGGGCGACAGTGCCTTGTCCTCTATGCGGGCCAAGAGCATGCGGTATTTACCGAGTTGAGCCTCTGCGCAAATGAGGGCGGCGCCATGGGATTGATCCAGGTGCACGGTGTCGAGCTGAGGTACTGGCCCTTCGGCGTAGAGGATCGATTGTCCGGAGCCAGGGTAGGCACCTGCGGTGAAGGGGATTACTCCCACTTGGATGTGGTCCCGTTCACTCATGTCCAGCACATGTTGCAACTGGCGCGCTGTGACTGAAGGGCCGCCGAACTGCATGTGCAGGGCCGCTTCGTGAATGATCGCCTGATACGGCACCGGCGGCTCGCCGAAGAGGACGGCTTGCCGCTTGATGCGGAAAGAGAGTCGGTGCTCCACCTCGGGGGGCGACAGTTCCGGGACGACTTGGCGGAAGACTTCGCGGGCGTGGTCGTGGATCTGCAGGAGGCCGGGGATATGAGCGGTGATCCCGGCCCGCAGGCGCACCGAATGGTGCTCGACTTCGGCAAGGTCGAGCATGCCGTCGGGCAATAGCTCGCGGTACTCCTCCCACCAGCCGCGCGCCCGCCCGTTGGCGATTTCCGCCAGTGCATCGACCAGCGCCTCGTTCGAGCAGTCGTAGCGGCAGGCCATGGTGCGAACGCGCTCCGGGCTGACCCCGTGCCGACCGGCTTCGATGTTGCTGACCTGGTTCTGCTTGATGCCGAGGCTCTGTGCGGCCTCTGTGGACGACAATCCCGCCCGCTCTCGCAGCTTCCGTAGTTCGCTACCGAGCCGAAGTTGACGCCCAGTTGGGCTGCCCCGCATTGCCAATGTCGCTCACTCTTTCCGCCGCCGTGTCACCCACACGATGGAACGTCTAATGAATTCTAGCCTTTGGGTCTAATACCTTAGATGCCTCCGCTACCTTCGAAATAGGCGCCTCGCCCAGAAGCATCCCGCTCGACGGAGCGACCTGGTCACTGGGCACCGGCTGACGCGATCCACTCGGTCGACACTCCAACTCGCCCAATCGAACGGAGACTTCCATGGCCACCGTATCCCCGCTTCCGGCCAGCCCCGGCCTGTTCCCAGGCGCGTACACCCTCCAGCTTCCCCACGACCCCCGCGCCCCCGGCATCGCCCGCGCCCTCCTCCGGCTGGTCCTCGAAGCCCACGACGGGGCCGAACTTGTCGAGGACGCCGAGCTGTTGGGTTCAGAGCTGCTGACCAATGCGCACCTCCACACCAAAGGCCCATACGCCCTACGTCTCAGTCCCGGCGTCTCGGATCCGGGGCGGGTCCGCGTGGCGGTCTGGGACGGTGACCCGAAGATCCCTCCGGGGTTCAAGCGGGGCGGGCCGCGTGCCGACGCGTGTGCGGAGGGCGGACGTGGGCTGTTTCTGGTGCGGGCCTACGCGAATGACTGGGGCGCGTACTCGTTCCCGGGCGGGCACGGCGGCAAGCTGCTGTGGGCCGAGTGCGGTGACGCGGACCGATGGGGTGGTGGCGCCTGGGGCGGGGCCGCCCGGGGCTGATGATCGCGGCTTCGATCGGTCGTTGCGATCGGTGTCTGGTGAATCGGCCGGCACGGGTGCAGTGAGCAACCTGCGGACAGCTCCAGATCGACGGCGGGAAGACCGGATCGGCGGGCGTCGAAGTTCTTGATGCCCGACCGATCGGTTCGAGGATGTGACTGAGGGGCAGTGGGCCTTCTTGCAGAAGGAGGGCGTGGCCGTCTCCAGCAGGTCCCGCCCCTGGCTTCGCGAGCGAGACGGGGGAGGGTCCCGTTGCCTGCGCGGCGTCCGGCCCCTGCTCCTGTCACGGTCGTCCCGTCCGGCGTCCTGCTTGCAAGGGAGCACCCGCGGTGCCTCGTCTTCCCAGCTCACGGCCCGATCTGCCACACGAATCGAGGCCAGCCTGCATATCGGCGGAAGACTCTGTCCCGATCCGCTGTGGTCGGCCGCACGGCTGCGGGCACATGCGACGCCGGGTGATCGTGTGGCACACTCGACCGCTTTTTTCTCCATAGAAGGTATGACCCGAACACTCGCGCATGCCGTTCGTCGAGACACCCCGTGTTCCAGCGGCACTCGGATGCCCAGCCCCTTGCCGCCCGCATCGTCCAACTCGCAGCGGTGGGGGAGGGGGTGTGACTGTGCCGCGCAATAGCCGCCCTGTCGACGACGGTCCGCGCATACCCGTTCCCGCGCTTGACGGGACCGATGCCGTGGAGCGTCCATGGCCCACCCCCGGACAGGCGGCTGTCCCGTCGCCGCCTACCCCGCCCATCGCCAACTCCCGGAAAGGAACGGGCGGCGGACACCCCCGCCGCACCACGGATCGCGGATGCTCCGACACAGGCGGAGGCGATCGGCTGCTGACCGTGGAAGAGGTCGCGGAGTGGCTGCGGATCAGCCAGGCCACCGTCAGGAACAAGTACCGGCTGTGGGGCATCCCGCCGCAGAAGGTCGGACGCCTGCTGCGGTTCCGCGTACGCGACGTAACCCACTATCTCGACGAGCACTACGGCTGACGCGCGCCCGCGCCGGCCTGTGAGGAGGACACAAACGCCCGTGGCCACCATCTATCAGCGTTGCAAGAGCGACAAGCGCAACAGTAACTACCCGTGCGCGCAGATCCGTTGCAGTCACCCGTGGACCGTCCGCTACCGCGAACCGTTCGGCGCGCGCGCCGAACGGCAGCCGAGCTTCGAGAAGAAGAACCAGGCCGACGCCTTCGCCCAACGCCTGGACCGCGACAAGTACGAGGGCTTCTACCTCGACCCCAAGCGCGGCGACATCCCACTTCGCGACTACGCCCCCGACTGGCTGGACCGCCAGGTCGTCGCCGACGGCACCTGGCGCAACTACGAGAGCTTCCTGCGCATTCACCTACTCCCCGCCCTGGGCGACAAGAGTGTCATCGGGATCCAGACCAAGGACATCGAGACGTTCGTGGCCGCCCTCAGCAAGAAGCTCGCCGCCGCCACGGTCTGCGACCGCATGAAGATGGTGACCAGCATCTTCAAGACCGCGATGAAGGAGAAGCGGCGTCCCGACGACCCCACCGAAGGAATCAAGCTGCCGCGCACCGGCTCCCACGCGGTCGACGAGGACGAGATCCCCACCCTCCACGAGGTGGACCTCATCGCCAAGCAGATCGCGCCCCAGTACCGGCTCACCATCTATTTGCAGGCCGGGGCCGGGCTGCGGATCAGCGAGACCCTGGGCTTCTCCGCCGACAGCCACCGCGACGGCTTCATCCGCATCCGCCGCCAAGTCAGCGCCAAGGCCCACCGGAACGATTGCGTCACCCGGTTCACCCCGCTCAAGCACCGGGCCGAAGGCGAGTACCGGGACATCCCCACCCCCGCCTTCCTCGACAACGAGATCGAGGCCCATCTACAAACCTGGGGCACGACGACGGTCAAGGGCGTGGAGGTCCTCTTCGCCCCACGCGAGCGCGGCAAAGGGACCATGCCCACCGCCAACACCTACAGCTACCACTTCCGCAAGGCCTTGACCGAAGCCGGGATCACCAAACCCGACGGCAGCCCCAAGTTCACACCGCACGGCCTGCGGCACTTCTTCGCCTCCACCGCCCTCGCCCACGGCATCCCCATCCACGAGGTCTCCCGCTGGCTCGGCCACCGCTCCATCAAGACCACCGTCGACGTCTACGGGCACCTCGTCCCGGCGTCCTGGGGCCGCTGCCGCACGATCATGCAGAGCGCGCTGCGTCCCTTGAGCCCTGCGTGAGGGTCGACGCCGTAGCTTGACGCGTTTGCCAGTGTGGGCGGCTATGGCGTGGGCATGATGCCGCCGTTTAGGGCACCGCTTCGGATTTGCCGAGTCAGGTCGAGTTGCTCGCGCAGCAGGTGCTCATGTGCGTCAAGCTGAGCCATGGTGTCGGCGATCGCCTGCTGGGTCGCGAGGTCGGGCAGCACAACGGGCAAGTCGCTGAGTGCGCTGAGAGAGATGGTCTTCATGTTCATGCTCCCGGTTGAGTGTGACTCGAGCCATGTCCGTGCCTCTTGGCCGCGCAGGTATGCGGCGAAGTAGTCGGCGTCGAGCACAGCGGACGGACGTAGCAGGAAGCATCCGGTGCCGCACACCCAGCCGTGCTGCTCCTCGCGGACAACGGCGGCTCGCCCCAGCTCTCCGCGCCGGGCCAGGACAACGTCGCCCAGTTGGAGGCGGAAGCGCTCCAGCGCCGTGGCTTGTCGCTCACTGATGTGTTTGATGCTTGCGGTGCTGAAGCCGTTCCCAGTGAGGTCCTTGGGCATCACGACAGGGACACCACCAGCATCGACGTAGTGGTCGGCGCGGATCAGGCTTCCCGATGGCCCCGCGAGTAGCAGGCCAGGGGCCGGGGCGTCGAATGCTCCTTGCACGGTGCCCTCCACGACGGATCGGAGCGGCACTCGCGGCGTTTCGGTGACGCTATGGGCTGCGCGCTCGCTCAGGTCGAAGCTCCTACTCAGGCGGGGAGTCGCTTCGACTGTCGTCGCAGCTCTTTGCGTCAATTCGTCGAGCAGGTGCCGCGTGTCGAGCGCTGCGGCGGGTCGCTCCTGCGTTGGCGTTACGTACAGCCGGGGGTCGAAGGGACAGCCGTCGTTTTCCAGAATCTCGCCGTACGACACGGAACGGGAGAAGCCAGGTTCGTCTGCGGTCGCGCGGGGGGATCGCAGCCATGCGTGGAACCGGCTGACGATGTGTTCCCTAGCCGCAGTACCGAGCACATGCTCCTGTCGCGTACCCTGCACGCCGAGTCGACTTGCGTCTACAAAGAGCACGGAATCGGTTTCCCCGGTGGGCACGTGGCGGGTTTTGTCGCGGGCCAGCAGCCACAGGTGCACGGGAACGGTCGTGTGGGCAAAGAGATTGGCCGGTAGCGCGACGACGGCGAGAAGTGCGCCTCCCGTCAGCATCCTCTTGCGGATTTCCGCCTCTCGACCGCGTGCGGAGGCGGCGCCGGACGGCATGATCAGGGCTGCCTTGCCCTTTTTGCTCAGCCGGCTCCACGCAAGCTGGAGCCAGGCGAAGTTCGCGTTTGACTCAGGCGGTGACCCGAAGGGCCAGCCGATATGTTCAAGGTTTTGGACGCGCTGGTTGAACGGCGGGTTGGCCAGTACGTAATCAGCCATTCCGTTGCCCAGACTACGGAACAGTGCGGCAGGATCTGAGGCGCGGACCAGGGGCCGGTCGATGCCGTGGATGGCCAGGTTCAGCACGGCCAGGTCGGGGTTACGGTGATCCATGGCGTAGCCCTCGAACGAGGCGTCACTGACGGATCCCTTCTCCGCAATGTGCTGTGCGGCGGCGACGAGGAACCCTCCAGTTCCGCAAGAGGGGTCCAGCACACGATCGCCAGGCTGGGGCGACACCGAATCGGTAAGCAGGCGCGTGAGGGCGCGCGGTGTGTAGTACTCGCCTGTCGGGGCGGAGCTTTCCGTGACGTAACGCTCTATGAGCAAGTTGCTGACTTCTTCAAGTCCGGACTCAGCCGCTGTCGGGGGCTGTTGGAGTGCAGACAGAAAGGCAGCCGTCCATGGCAGGTCGCTCGTTGCCTCGTCGCCGTCGGGAAAGACATTCTCCAGATGCTCGACGGCGCGGGCGGGAAACTGATCGTTCCTGGCGGCGAGGTGAAGAGCGGAGCGCAGGTCCCTCAGGGGGGAATACCCGAGGGGCGCTTCTGCGACAGCTCTGTTCCATCGTTTGACGAGCTCGCCCTCCAGTTCGCTCGCCGAGGCGATGAATTTGGCGAGGATCAAGATCGCGAGCATCGCGGGGAGGTCGCGGTCCGTGCTCCGACCCCGCTGAAAGGGGACGTACGCCCGCCACAGTCGGTCAACAACTTCTGTGGCGGGGCTTCTCGCTTCAGCTGTTTCCATTGGCATCTCCTAGGTCCAGCGTCTCAATACAGTTGACTGATGACGTATGCGGACGCAGGGACCAGCATGAGCACGCACAGACGCACTGTGGTTCCTGTGCTCTGCATCGCCTTCCCCAGCAGATCGAAGAACGCCTTCATTTTCCGTAGCCCCCGCCCGTGAGTGGAACTGCGCAGTGTGCCTGCGCACTTTTGTTCTGCCGGGCTCCACCCTTCGAGTTGCGAGCGGAAGTCCTCGTGAGACGAAAGTTAGCAGTCGGAGGGAGCCACGTGTGCGTGTGTCGGAGTTGCAGGCCGACATACAGGCCAACTGCGCAGTGGTGCTGCGCAAGCGACTCTCGGAGATTCTCGCTGTTGGTGAGGTGCGGTTAAGTGCGGGAGCGGACGTCGAGTCAGCCGCAGGGGGCGTCGCGAGTGTGACGCAAGCCACGTCTGATGTGCTGGGGTGATCCCTATGGGGCACGGTGACCTGGTGTTCGCGGGCGGTCTGTTCCGAGCGTGCAAGGGAGGGACCGATGCCAGTCCGGCGTTCGCAGAGCAGGCCGTGGCTAGGCCTATCAGGCAGTCGGCGCCCCCGGCCGTCGGTGTATCGGTTCGTGACTACTGCCGGATCCTGGCTGGATCGGCGCCGGATTGATGCGTCGGCGCAGGTCCCAGCCGTGTCGTCGATGTTCCGGTTCCATGTGTAGCGGGTGACAGATCATCACGTCGATGATCTGGCAATCATGCAGGTCAGGTAGGGCCGGGCTCTTCGGAGTCGGGCCCTTGGGTTTTTCCCGTGCTGGGATTGTGCTGGGACCCGGATGCCCCGGCGGTGCTGGGACCACTCCGGTGAGTGGCTGAACCGTGGGACGGCGGCTGCTGGCTCTGGCAAAGTGATCGGCACTGCTAGACGATTCTCGTGAGGAACTTGTGAGCGCGCTCGGTAGCTTCATCTGGTCTATCGCTGACCAACTTCGGGGCCCCTATCGCCCCAACCAGTACGGGACTGTGGTCCTCCCGTTCACGATCCTGCGGCGGCTCGACTGCATCCTGGAGCCCGACCAGGCGACGGTGCGCGAACTGGCAGCGAAGTTCGAGAACCCGAACCGGCTCAAGGTCGAGGTCAAGAAGGCCACAGGGCGGACCTTCTACAACACCTCCAACTACTCGTTCGCGAACTTGCTGGAGGACGCGGACGGGCTGGCGGACAACCTGGCCGACTACATCGACCGGTTCTCCGCCGACGTGGACGTGTTTGAGTACTTCGACTTCAAGAAGGAGATCCTGGCTCTGGAAAAGGCCGGGCTCCTACGCGAGATCGTCAAGTCTTTCGGCAAGGTCGACCTCCACCCTGATGTGGTGTCGAACGCCGACATGGGCGATGCCTTCGAATACATCATCCGCAAGTTCAACGAGGCAGCGAACGAGACCTCCGGCGACCACTACACGCCGCGCGATGCGATCCGGCTGCTGGTCGACTTGCTCTTTGCAGAGAAGGACGTCGACCTCACCGAGGGCGGCATCATCCGATCGCTGTATGACCCCACCGCCGGCACCGGCGGCATGCTCTCCCTGGCAGAGGAGCACCTGCTCGCTGGGAACCCTGACGCGAAGCTGGGCCTGTACGGCCAGGAGTACAACCCGCAGTCGTACGCCATCTGCAAGTCCGACCTACTTGCCAAGGGCCACGACGCGACTTACATCGCCTTCGGTAACACGCTCACCGACGACGCCTTCAAGGGCCGCCAGTTCGACTACTGCATGTCCAACCCGCCTTATGGAGTGGACTGGAAGCAGTACGCCAAGGCGGTCAAGGAGGAGCGAGACTCTGCCGGCCCCTACGGCCGTTTCGCACCGGGCCTCCCTGCGACATCCGACGGGCAGATGCTCTTCTTGCTTCACCTGGCCCACAAGATGCGCGCACCCGAGGATGGTGGCGGCCGCGTCGGCATCGTCATGAACGGCTCTCCGCTCTTCAACGGCGCCGCCGAATCCGGCCCTTCCAACATCCGCCGATGGCTGCTGGAGAACGACCTCGTCGAAGCGATCGTCGCCCTGCCGACCAACATGTTCTTCAACACCGGCATCGCCACTTACATCTGGGTCCTGGACAACACCAAGCACCCCGACCGCCAAGGCAAGGTGCAACTGATCGACGGCACGTCGTTCTGGACCAAGATGCGCAAGAACCTCGGAGCCAAGGGACGCGAGATCAGTGACGCAGACCGGGCCAAGGTCCTGCGGCTGTACGACGACTTCGAGGACGCTGATCCCGAGCTCTCCAAGGTGCTGCGCAACGACGAGTTCGGCTACTGGACGGTCACTGTCGAGCGCCCCCTGCTGGACGAGGGCGGGAACGCTGTCGTCAACCGCAAGGGCGAACCGAAGCCCGATTCGAAGAAGCGCGACACGGAGAACGTGCCCTTCACCAACGGCGGCTCGACCGCCGGCGCGGCGGCGGAGCGCGAAGTCATCCAGGCGTACTTCGATGCGGAGGTGAAGCCGCACGTTCCCGACGCCTGGATCGACTGGGCCAAGACCAAGACGGGGTATGAGATCCCCTTCACGCGGCACTTCTACAAGTACGTTCCGCCTCGTCCGCTCGCGGAGATCGATGCCGACCTGGAGAAGCAGGTCGCTAAGATCCTCGATCTCCTCCGCGAGGTGGAGGGATGAGCGACTCCATCCGCCTCAAGTGGCTGCTTTCGGAATCCGACATCCGAGCGGGAATGAAATCCGAAATCTTGCCCCTTCTGTCGGTGTCGATCAGTTGGGGCGTTCGGCGTCGGGAGGCGACGGACACGACTACAAGAGCGGCGGCAGAGGATCTGTCCAACTATAAAATCTGCCGCGCTGGTGACCTTGTCATCAACCGTATGCGGGCGTTCCAGGGGGCCCTTGGTATCGCCCCGGAGGACGGTATCGTCAGCCCTGACTACGCCGTGTTGGGTGTCGGCCCCAGGATCGACACCCGTTGGCTGAAGTACTTTCTCACGAGCAGATCCACCGTGGCGACCATGGCCAGTTTGGTTCGAGGTATCGGCGGAACAGAGGCTGGGAATGTCCGAACTCCCCGACTGAACATCGCGGACCTGCTATCGATGACGGCGCCTGTCGTATCTGCTGAGGAGCAGAGTGCCATCGCCGACTACCTCGATCGCGAGACGGCCCGCATCGACACACTCATCGAGGAGCAGCAGCAGCTGATCGAGATGCTCCGCGAGCGACGGTGGTCGGTCGTTGAGCGAAGTGTGGTGCTCCTTGACTGGGACACGCCGTTGAAGGCAGTTACCGCCTTGATTCAGACAGGCCCGTTCGGTAGCCAGTTGAAGTCCGATGAGTATGAGGATGGCGGCACGCCGATCATCAATCCGTCCCATATCGTCGCAGGTGAGGTCGTCCCCGATCCGCGAGTCGCGGTCAGTGCTGACAAGGCAGCACAGCTTGCGCGCCATGCTCTCGAAGAAGGTGATTTGATCGCTGCCCGTCGAGGAGAACTGGGACGCTGTGCGGTCGTAGGGGCACCTGCAGTGGGTTTCCTCTGCGGGACGGGCTCGGCACTTGTCCGGTTCAATCGGGCCTTCATCGAGCCAGCGTTCGGAGCCGTCGTGTTCAGTAGCCGGCGCAATCGCGATGCACTCGCGTTGGCCTCCGTTGGATCGACGATGGACAACTTGAACTCCGACATCATTGGCTCCCTGCGCATTCCGGTTCCTTCGCTTGAAAAGCAGCGTGCGCTCGTGGCGGAGGTCGGTCATGCGACCGAGAAGATCGACGAACTCACTGAGGAGACCGAGCGGTTCATTGAGTTTTCCAAGGAGCGCCGGTCGGCGTTGATCACGGCCGCGGTGACTGGGCAGATCGACGTACGGGAGGCGGCGTGATGGCCGATCACAATGAGGCGGTCTTCGAGAAGGAGATCTGCGAGTACCTCGAGGCCCGCGGCTGGCTATACTCGGTGAACGACCACGACGGCGGCGAGTACGACCGCGAGCGGGCGCTGTTCCCGGCGGATCTGTTCGCGTGGCTGGAGGCGACGCAGAAGACGGCGTACGAGAAGGCGCTGAAGGCGGCGGGGTCACAGGCGAAGTTCCTTGACGTGCTAACCGCGGCGTTGGACAAGCCGCTTGAGCATGGCGGCGGGACGCTGAACATCCTGCGTAATGGGGTTCAGTACATTGGTGGCGGCCGGTTGAAAATGGCGCAGTTCCGGCCCGAGACGTCGCTCAACTCGACCACCGTGTCGCATTATGAGTCGATGCGGGTGCGGGTGGCGCGGCAGGTGCACTTCTCGACTGCCGACCAGCGCACCATCGATCTGGTGTTCTTCGTCAACGGTCTCCCGGTGGCCACGGTGGAGCTGAAGACCGACTTCACCCAGTCGTTGGACGAGGCGATCAACCAGTACAAGAACGATCGCAACCCGCTGACGAACGGGCGCCCGGAGCCGCTGCTGTCGTTCGGTCACCGGGCGCTGGTGCACTTCGCGGTCTCCAACGGCCTAGCTGCCATGACCACGAAGCTGGAGGGGGACAAGACCCACTTCTTGCCGTTCAACATCGGCTTCGAAAGTGGTGCCGGCAACCCACCTGGCGTGGACGACGGGTCGGCGACGGCGTACCTATGGGAACGCGTCTGGGAAAAGCATGCTTGGCTGAACGTCATCGGGCGGCTGATGATCGTGCAGACCAAGGAGGAATGGGACGTCACCACCGGCACCTCGGTGCGGCGTACGAGCATGCTCTTCCCGCGCTTCCACCAGTGGGAGGCCGTCACGAGCATTGTCGCCGCAGTGAAGGAGGAGGGTGTCGGGCACCGGTACTTGATCGAGCACTCGGCCGGGTCAGGGAAGACGAACACCATCGCCTGGACCGCCCACGGGCTGGCCCGACTGCATGATGCCGATGACAAGAAGGTCTTCGACTCTGTCATCGTGGTCGTGGACCGTACCGTGCTCGACTCCCAGCTGCAGGATGCGATTCGGCAGATCGACGGCAACAAGAAGATTGTCGCGACGATCAGCCCCGAGGACGTCCGCAAGGCCGGCGCGAAGTCGAAGTCGGGCCTACTGGCGCAGGCGTTGAAAAGCGGCGAGCTCATCATCGCGGTGACGGTGCAGACCTTCCCGCATGCGCTGGAAGAGATCCGGACCGACGCCGGCCTGAAGGGCAAGCGATTCGCCGTGATCGCTGATGAGGCACATTCCTCTCAGTCGGGGCAGATCTCCTCGAAGCTGAAGCAGGTACTAACGGCCGAGGAGCTCAAGGAGATCGAGGAGGGCGGGGATGTCGATGTGGAGTCGGTGCTGGCCTCGGAGATGACCGAGCGGGCCGAATCGGAGAACATCTCCTACTTTGCGTTCACCGCGACGCCGAAGAACAAGACCCTCGAACTGTTCGGCCGCAAGGGCCTCGACGGCAAGCCGCGCGAGTTCCACCTGTACTCGATGAAGCAGGCGATCGAGGAGGGGTACATCCTCGACGTCCTCAAGGGCTACCAGTCCTACGACACCGCGCTGCAGATCGCCGGCAAGGCCGAGGCCGGTGACGGAGGCGAGGTCGAGGAGGCTGCCGCCCGCAAGGGGCTGATGAGGTGGGTTCAGCTCCACCCGACGAACGTCACTCAGAAGGTGCAGATCGTCGTCGAGCACTTCCACGCCAACGTCGCCTACCTCCTCGAAGGCAAGGCGAAGGCCATGGTGGTGACCGACTCCCGCAAGTCTGCGGTGAAGTACAAGCTGGCGATAGATGCCTACATCGCTAAGCGCCGCGCTGAGGACGCCTCGTACAACTACCGCACCCTGGTTGCCTTTTCGGGCGGGGTGACCATGCCCGAGGACGAGACCTGGCACAGCGACTGGGGCCCACAGCCGTCGAAGGACGACGAATTTACCGAGGCCAACATGAACCCCGGCGCCGGGGCTGATCTGGCTGCCGCGTTCAAGGGCGATACTTACAAGATCATGCTGGTCGCCAACAAGTTCCAGACCGGCTTCGACCAGCCCCTGCTCTCGGCGATGTACGTCGACAAGAAGTTGTCCGGGGTCACCGCGGTACAGACGCTCTCGCGCCTCAACCGCACGCACCGCACCGCTGATGGGGAGCAGAAGCGCAAAACGTTCGTCATCGACTTTGCCAACAAGCCCGAGGACATCAAGACAGCCTTCGAGCCGTACTTCAAGAACGCCACTCTGGAGACCGAGACCGACCCGTATGTCGTCGTCCACCTGGCCAACAAGCTCGCCCAGGCCGGGATCTACACCGAGGACGACGTCCGCAAGGTCGCCGCACTGTGGGTGACACGGAAGGGCAACAATGCTCTCTCTGCGGCGATCAGCCCGGCGCAGCACGACTTCCGGCGCCGCTACGCGCGGGCGATCGAGGAGGAAGACAAGGTAAAGCTCCAGGAGCTCGACCTGTTCCGCAAGGACGTCTCCACCTTCGTAAGGCTCTACGACTTCATGTCCCAGATCGTCGACTACGGCGATCCTGACATAGAGATGCTCTCGATTTTCCTGCGCCTGCTGGAGAAGGTGATTGCCGAGTCCGCTTGGGCAGCCGACGTGGACCTCTCTGACGTGGTGTTAGTCGGGGTCAAGCACAACAAGGCGATCCCCGTCGACATCTCACTCGTGGGCGACGGACAGCTAAAGGGCATCAGCGCCGCCGGTACGGGAGAGAAGAAGGATCCGAAGTACGTCGCGCTTCAGGTCGTCATAGACAAGATGAACGACCTCTTCGGCGCCGAAACGTTCGCTGCCTCCCAGATCAGGGAGTTCGTACAGGGCCTCGTGCAGCTACTGCTCGCCGACCGGAACCTGGTCCAGCAAACCAAGGTGAACTCCAAGAAGCAGTTCCTGGAGTCACAGGACTTCCAAGCCGCCGTCACGCACGCCGTCGCGGACAACCAGGACGCCCACAACACGATGGCTGACTACTTCTTCACCGACGGGCCGGCCATCAACGCGATTATCGTCGCCCTAGCGGATGCCTTCTACGAAGCAGCAGTCGATCAGCAGGTGGATTCAACCGAGTAGACGCTGAGGTCAGACGTCCTTGATCTGTACGCGGTCGCCGCACAAGTTCGACCAGCCGTCGCGGCCCGAGGTCAGTACGAGGACGGGTGCCGGGGAGCGGAGCGGCATCGAGGGCGTCGATGGCGTACTTGTGACCGTGCGAGCCACCGGCGTCGCTGAGCGGCTGCACCGCGGTCAGGCTGTCCGCCTGGGTGGTGTCATCCACCGGGGCACCGACACGCGTGCTGCGTAATGATGTCCGGCCTCCCGTGTGTCGGTTCGTTACCGCCGCTGGATCCCGGCTGGATCGGCGCCGGGTTTGATGCATCGGCGCAGGTCGCAGCCGTGTCGTCGATGTTCCGCTTCAACGTCTGAGCGGATGAAGTAACACCACGTCTGCGGCCTGGCAGACATACAGGTCAGAAGGGGTCGGCTCCTACAAGGGTCGGCCCTTTTGCTGTCCTCCCGCGCACTCGATCCACCAGGCCGGGCGTTCTTGCAGGCTTCGGTCGCCAATCCACTCTCGCCCCTGCTGGTGGCCGGAGAGCTGTCCCTGCTGGGAGAGTTCCCCGAGGCTTCGCACTCGCGGGCCGTACTGGAAGCGGTCGGCAGTGGCGAGCGCACGTTCAGCGCGATCGCAGCCCAGGCGGGTGGCGCCAACGCGCTGCCGTCCGGCACGCTCTCCCCACTCCTTGCGATGCTGCAGGCAAAGAGAGTCCTGGCTGCTGATCTCCCTCTGTCCGCCAAGCCGGACAGCAAGAACAAGCGCTACCGGATCGCTGACCCGTATCTACGGTTCTGGCTGGCCTTCTTGGCACGCGCGATCCCACTCGTCGAGCGTGGCCGGGGTGACGTGGCAATGGAACGCATCGAGCGGTCGTGGACCACCTGGCGCGGTCGAGCGGTCGAGCCACTGATCCGCGAGTCCTTGCTACGACTGATGCCCAATGACGAGTGGCCCGAGACCGAAGCCATCGGCGGTTGGTGGAACCGTCAGAACAACCCCGAGATCGACCTCATCGGTGCGGACCGCGAGCCGATGGCCCGGCAGGTGCACTTCGTCGGGTCGGTCAAGTGGCTGGAGACCCAGCCCTTCGGGCGCCACGAGTACGACGCCTTGGTACGTGACGTGCTCGCCGTACCCGGCACCACCCCGGACACTCCGCTGGTCGCGGTCTCCCGCTGCGGGGTGGCGGATGATCTGCCGCTCTTCGCGCACTGGGGGCCGGAGGATCTCGTGCGGGCGTGGCAGCCCCGGTCGGACTGACGGAGGGGCCCACCCTCTGGGGTGGGCCCCTGGTCGGGCCGTAAGGTCAGCCGCCGGTCACAGGAGGCGCTTGCGGCCCCAGACGACGATGAAGGCGACGACGGCGGCAGTGATGGCGAACATGATGCCGGCGCCGAGCCACTGCATCGTGGCCATCTGCTCGAAGGGGATGTAGTCCTTGCTCCAGCCGACGACGTGCTTGGACTCCAGGCAGGCGGTGTGCGCCTTGTCGTTTCCCATCTTGTCGAGGCAGGTCATCCAGTCCAGGCGGTCTCCGGAGCTGGTGAGGAAGTAGGTGCCCTGTCCCTGCTCCACGGCCATGGCGGGCAGCTCCGGCTGCCTGGCACCGGGGCCGATACCCTTGTTGGTGCTGACCGACATGATGGTTCCCAGGCTCGACCGCATCTCGCCCCAGACGAACCCGATCGCCGTGACGATGCCGAGCGTGACCACCATCGACACCAGCGTGCGGCGCAGGAGCAGACCGACCGCGACACCCACGGTGAACGTGAGCAGGGCGTAGACCACCGGCACGATACCCGTCACATTGAAGATCGGGCCGGCGATCCAATCCACCTGTGTGACAAACCCGTTGACCGGGGTCCACCACCAGTTGAAGACGGCCGAGAGCACGCCGGTGGACAGTGCGACCAGTGCGGCGGGCATGGCGAGCTTCATGGTGAGCCAGCGCAGCCGGCTGACGGACTGCGAGGTCACCAGCTTGGCGGTGCCGGTCTCCAGGTCGCCCGCGATGAACGGGGCACCGAGGAGGACGCCTGCCAGGATGGGGAACCAGCCCAGGGCGCTCCCGACATCGACGATGAGATTGCCGTACGTGTCGAACTCGGGCGGCAGACCGCCGGGCCTCCTCTGCGTCGGTTCCAGGGTGCCCAGGTAGTCCATCATCTGCCCGCGCAGAACGACCATGGCGATCACACCCACGAGCGTGGCGGCGATGATGGTCCAGAACGCGGCGCGGTGCTGGCGCCAGACGAGCCAGGCCGTACCGCGGAGCCGGGGGATGACAGGCCAGGAGCCCCGTCCGTTCTGCGGGCCCTCGTCGGTCGTCGTGCGGGCCGGGTCCTGAGTGAGGGTGCTCATGCGTTCACAGCCTTCTGGCGGTCGCGGGTGATGATGTCGTGGATGTCGCCGACCTGGGCGCTGGGGGCGATCAGCGAAGGCGCATTCGGCGAACGCAGATAGCCGAGAAGCAGCTCTTCCAGGGTGGGCGGCTCGGCCTGCCCGCCGTACTGGATCGGTGCGCTGAGGCGTGCCAGGACGCCGGACCTGCCGTCGCCGGCGCCGAGGGTCTCGATGACCGTGTGCGGTGCGACGGCGGACTGCGCGCCGTCGCCCGCGGTGGCGAACAGGGCGTGAGCCGAGCGCAGCTCGTTTACCTCGCCCGCCAGACGCAGCCCGCCGTTCGCGATGACGAGGAGGTAGTCGCAGATGTACTCCAGCTCGGCGAGCATGTGCGAGGACACCAGTACCGTCGTGCCGTGCTCGGCCGCCTCCGCCTTCAGCGTGGCCATGAGCTCGCGGCGCACCAGTGGGTCGAGATCGGACATCGGCTCGTCGAGGATGAGCAGGTCAGGGCGCTTGCCGAAGGCCAGGGCGAAGGCGACGCGGGTGCGCTGACCGCCGGACAGCGTGCCGATCTTCGCCTTCATCGGCACCTGGCCCGCGTTGACGATGCCCTCGGCCACCTCCTGGTCCCAGAGGGGGTTGAGCTCGCGGCCCAGGCGCAGGGTCTCGGCCACGGTGAAGCGCTTGAACAGCGGCTTCTCCTGGGTCAGGAACGCGGTGCGCAGGACCGCCTCCGTCGACCCCGGTTCCGAGCCGAACACGCGCAGGGCGCCGGCCGACGGCCGGATCATGTTGGTGGCCATGCCCATCAGAGTGCTCTTGCCGGCGCCGTTGGGGCCGACAAGGCCGCATACCCGCCCGATCGGCAGCTGGAAGGAAACGTCCCGCAAGGCCCAGCCTCGCCGGTACTCCTTGCCGAGCCCGTGGGCCTCGATCGCAGGACCGTAGACGGGCGGCGGTCCGAATCCCGGTCCGTTTCCGGGTTGCGTCTCTGCGTAGGCGTTGTGCATGTGTGGCTCCTGTGCGTGTGGAGGGGCGGCCATGTGTGTGGGGGAGTGGCCGGCTGTGTGCGTAAGAGAGGGGACGAGCCGTGTGAGGCCTCGACCGCTGCCGTGAAACCGGCTATGCGGGCGGCCTGTGCACCCAGGGGGGAGGAAAAGTGAGGGGGGCGAGTGGAGAGCAGGACCCCGCCGACGTGCGCTCAAGCACCTGCGGGGGCTTCCCCGCTGCGGCGACGTCGGCCGTGATCATGGCATGCTCCTCGTGCGATGAAGATGAAGGGCGAGCGCCGCCCGGTGAGAACAACTCTCCTCTGCCGCGCCTTGCGGCGGATCGGGCGAAAGACAGATCATTCGTGGCCGGCTCCGACTTTCGGCCGGTCGCGAGAGGGATGGTGAGAGAGATGCTGAAGGCGGCGGACGCAGCGGCCACAGCCACAGCCTTGGCCACAGGGAGGAAGGACCGTTCGCGGCTCCTGCCCGCAGTGCTGTGGCTGCTGCTCGGGGGCCTGGTCGCCCTCGTCCCGCTCGACTTGGTGGTCGGCTTCTACTGGATCGCGGAATACGGCCCTGCCAAGCTGATCGGCGCCCTGCTTGCCGTCGGACTCGTCGTCGTTTCACCCCGGCTCAGGAGCAAGGAACTCTCCGTGGCCGCCTTTGTGCTCGCGGTCGGGTCGCTGTGCCTGTCGGTATGGATGCACATGGAGATGAGGGTGGGCGCGCAGGCGGCCGGGTACGCCGAACCGGCGGCACTGACGTGGCTCCTGCTGCTCGTCGCCCGCCGGGGGAAGTCGTCCTGGACGATGCTGGCCGCCCCGGCGCTGATGCTGGCGATCGTGCTGCGACCGGTGTCCGTCTCGACGCGGCAGTCCACCATCAACGTGGCGCTGCTCTACGCCCTGGCAGCGGTCACGGTGTTGAGCATCGGCCTCGGAATGCGCTTCCTCCTGGTGGACCGGCAGCGGCAGGCGGCAGCTCTCCGCCTTGAACAGCGGACCGAGTTCGCCAGGGACCTGCACGACTTCGTCGCCCACCACGTGACGGGCATCGTCGTACAGGCGCAGGGAGCCCAGGCGATCGCGGGCCGCAAGCCCGAACTGGTGCCGCCCGCGCTGCAGCGGATCGAACAGGCGGGCTCGGAGGCGCTGACCTCCATGCGGCACATGGTGGGGATGCTGCGCGACGCCGACGGAGAAGTGGCACTGACGCCGCTGTCGGGCATCGCCGAAGTGCGCTCGCTCGTCGAGGAGTTCTCGGCTGTCGGCGGCGCGCGGGCCGAGCTCGAGCTGGAAGGGACCTTCGACGACCTGCCGGTCGAGGTGACCACCACCGCACACAGGGTCGTGATGGAGGCCCTCACCAACGTACGCAAGCACGGCCACGGATGCACCGAAGTGCAGGTGCGCGTGAACCGCTCCGGAAAGCGGCTGACCGTACGGGTCACGGACGACGGACGGCCGCACCACGTCTCCGTCGGCGGCTTCGGCCTCAAGGGCCTTGCCGAGCGGGTGGGTCTGATCGGCGGAAGCGTCCAGGCGGGCCCGGTGACGGCCGGCGGCTGGGGTGTCGAGGCGACGCTCCCCGTGCCCCCGTCCGCGTCCCCGGCAAAGGTGCCCACGCCGAAGGCGACCGCGTCATGACGATCCGCGTCCTGATCGCCGACGATCAGGCCATGGTCCGTGCCGGGTTCACGATGATCCTCGGTGCGGAGGACGACATCGAAGTCGTCGCGGAGGCCACGGACGGGGTACACGCGGTGGAACTCGCCGAGCACCACCGGCCCGATGTGGTCCTCATGGACATCCGCATGCCGCGCATGGACGGCCTCGAGGCGCTGCGCAGACTGACGCGCCCCGGCACCGTGAACCCGCCGAAGGTCGTCGTGGTCACGACGTTCGACGACGACGAGTACGTCCAACGCGCCCTGAGCGAGGGTGCGTCCGGCTTCCTGATCAAGGACTCAGGCCCTGCCCTGCTCGTCGAGGCCATCAGGGCGGCCGCCTCCGGCGAGGCACTGGTGAGCCCGGCCATCACCGTCCGGCTGCTGCGGCGTTTCAACAGCGCCGTCCCGGCCTCTCGGGAGCCGCACACCGCGCTCTCCGAACGGGAGAAGGACCTGGTGCGTCTGGTGGCCAGAGGCCTGACCAACGCTGAGATCGCAGGCGAGCTGGTCATCTCCGTGGGCACGGTGAAGACGCATCTCGGCAACGTGCAGATCAAACTCTCCGCCCGCAACCGTGTGGAGATCGCCGCCTGGGCCTGGGAATCAGGTCTGGTGGACGGGCGAGGGTAAGCCCCGGCCGCGTGACAAAGCCGCGGTGGCAGCCCCACCCCCGGGGCTGCCACCGGTACCTCGCCTCTGTGCGGGTGACTACGCCCCGAGCAGCCCCGTGACCGGTGCGGCCAGGTCGGTCAGCTGGTGCAGCTCGTTCAGCTGGTAGAGCTCGTTGAGGCCGTTGAGCTGGCTGGTCACGGTCGGGAGCTCTTCCTGCTGCTCCGCCGGGATACCGGACATGGCGATCGAGTCGACCAAGCCGGTGGGGGAGATGGGTGCGGCGCTCGCGGAGGGGGCGGCCAGGGCGGTGGCTCCGGCGGCGAGAGCGAAGGCGGCGGCGATGCGTCGTGTTGAGATCATGTGATGCGCAACGGCTCGGGGCAGCGCTGGACACGGGCGCTCAGGCGATTTCACCAATGATGTACCGATCGGTGCCGTTACCTGCTGCCGGTGGCGCCGTTGAAGGGACAGTACAGCCGCGTACATGCGGCGGTACTCGTCAATTCAAAGGAGAACGTGATGTCTCGCATCGCGAAGGCAGCCGCTGTTGCCCTCGGCACTGGCGCCGTGGTGCTCAGTGGCACCGGTATGGCCATGGCGGACGCGGGCGCCGAAGCTGCGGCCGTCGGCTCGCCCGGCGTCCTCTCGGGCAACCTCGTCCAGGTTCCGGTCCACGTCCCGGTCAACCTGTGCGGCAACACTGTGGACGTCATCGGGCTGCTGAACCCGGCGTTCGGCAACCAGTGCGTCAACAGCGATGGCAACCACGGCGGCCACGGCGGCTACGGCGGCTGACCTCCCGTGCGAGGCCCCCGGCGGTCATGGACCTCCGGGGGCTCTGTCATGCGCCGTGTCATACGTGTACGTGTCATACGTAGCGGTAGATGCCGCGATGGCCGAGCAGCTCGTCCGGTGTCACGCCCCACGGCGGCATCGGCTCGAAGCGGGCGGCGATGCGGCCGTGCGGCGGGCCGTGGTCCGCGTCCGGCGGCTCCTCGGGCAGGTAGGGCGCGGAGCCGGGGTGCCGGGCCCGCCAGCGGTCCCACAGCAGGTCGACGAAGGAGTGGTTCAGCCAGAAGACGGGGTCGTTGACCGACGCGCCGCCGAGCATGTGTCCGCCGACCCAGCGGTGGACGCGGTTGTGGTTGCGCCACCTGTCGTTGCCGATGTTGGACGTCCACCCCTCGAGCTTGTTGCGGTAGCCCTTCGGCGAGGTGGAGTCCCAGGGCGGTGTGTCGTACACCGGGTCGCGCATGGCCCAGGCCAGTTGGCCCTCGGTGGGCAGCTCGGTCGGGTTCTGCGGTCTGCCGAAGTCGCGCATGAGGAAATCGCCGTCCGTCTCCCCTTCCTTGATGACCCAGTGGCCGTTCGTACGGGCGAACGGACCGGTCATGACCTGCCGGTCGGAGCGCCGCCCGTTGCCGCCCATGAGCCCGCGGCCCCAGAGCGAGGCATCCGGTGTCCTGTCCACGGTCCAGTCCCAGTACGGGACGGACACCGCGGAGTCCACCCGCTGCAGGGCCCGTTCGAACTCCAGCAGGAACCGGCGGTGCCAGGGCAGGAACGTGGGCGTCATATGGGCCACCCGCAGTCCGCTCTCCCCGTCGGACACGTAGTGCTCGATGTGCGTCCGGACGAACTCGTCGTACTCGCCCTTGCGTTTGAGTTCGAGCACCGCGTTGACGAAGCGCCGCTTCTCGGCGCTGGTGAGCCGGGCCTGGTTCTTGCGCGTGTAGACCACTTCGGTTCGCTCCTCCGGTCCGATGTACGGGGCAGTGATCAGGCGTCGCCGCCGCGCAGCTGCCGGCCGCGGCCGAGTTCGTCCACTGCTCTGCGGGTGGCGATGAGGGGCGTCGGATACGACTCGTAGTGGTCGATCATGCTCAGATAGCCGCCGTCGGCGCGCCGCATGAGGTGGAGAGGGCGGCCATCGACCGTGATGTCCCAGGAGGAGTCCGCGTGTTGATGGCCCGCGGCGGCTCTCGATCCGCGGATGTGCCGACCCTCGTACATCTCGTCGAAATCGGACGCGCCTTCACCGAGGTCGTCGGAAAGGTCGTCGGACGGACGGTCATGAGCCGTGTGCCGGGTCGACCAGAAGAGGGCGGCCGGCGCCGTCACGGCGGCGACGGCGACTGTGATGAGGCCACGCATCGTGGCGCGGCGCGTGAGCCGTTCCGTCCACGTACCGTCGCGCGCTGCTTCCTTGGCCACTGGTGATGTCTCCCTTCTCAGCTGGTCCAGAAGTCCCACCAGCGCGTGAGGATCAGCATGCCGATGATGCCGATGTGCAGAAGCGGGAGGACCCACGTGAACTCGCTGAAGAACGTGCGCAGCCAGGAAGGCGCGGGCAGCAGGCCGTTACGGACGTTGAACGAGGTCACGTACCAGAACATGGTGATCGTGGCGGCCCAGGCCAGGCAGCACCACAGGCACAGCGAGTTGATCTCGTAGAGCGACTGGTACATCAGCCAGCTGCAGAAGCCGACCCCGAAGAGCGTGCCCGCGTTCAGCGTCAGCCAGTACCAGCGCGGGAAGCGCGCCCGGCCCAGCAGACTCATGCCGACACCGATCACGACCGCGTACGCGGCGATGCCCAGCATCGGGTTCGGGAACCCGAAGACCGACGCCTGCTCGCTCTTCATGATGTTGCCGCAGGAGACCACCGGATTGAGGCTGCAGCCCGGCGTGAAGTTCGGGTCCTCGAGCAGCTTGAACTTGTCAAGGGTGATCACCCACGCCGCGAGCAGACCCGCCGCACCCGTGATCACCAGGAGCAGTGCGAACGCACGGCTCCCGCCCGTACCGCCGGATGGCGGGTCCATGCGGCCTAAGGGGGCTTCGGGCTTGCGGGCTTGGGGCAGGGGCGTGCTGGTGTCCATCGCTGCGGTCCTCACTCGGTTCTCGGGCTGCGGGGTCGACAGGGCTCGACACCCTTTTGCAGTAGTCGTGCGTCTCTCGGCAGGACAGGGTCTGTGGGCCTGATTAGCGTCGATCGCGTCCCCAACGGATCGAGGAGATCCCCCATGAAGATCACGCTTCGTCGTGCCGCAGCGACGGCCATACTCACCCTGGCCGTGGCGGTTCCGTTCACAACTCCCGCTCAGGCGGCCGGAGTTCCCGCGCAGCAGTCGGCGGCCTCCCACCCCTGCGACCACGGCGGCTGCTGGGGCGACGACCATCACCACCACCACGGCCACGACCACCACCTGCTGGACGCGGACCTGGGTCTCGGTCTGCTCTGACGCGGTGCGCTGAACCACTGCGTCACGTGGTGCGCCGAACCACCGTGTCACGTGTGCTGGGGTCCGCCGGTATGTCCCGACCGGCGGGCCCCAGTCGCGTGCGTGCGGGCCCTGTCGGCAACTCCTAGCCGCGCAGGCTCTTCGCGGTGAGCAGGCAGTGCGCGGCGTTGGTCATGGTCTCCTCGGCGCCCGCGAACGCCGCGAGGGCCTCCTCGGCGAGCGGAACCCCGGGCTTGGCCTCGGGCCAGGGGCGCGTGGTGAACATGAAGTAGGCGTGTCCGCGCTCGCCCACCGCGACGAGCCACTCCGGCGGTACGACGCACTGCGCGTTGAGGTAGGGCATGTTCAGTACCGCTTGGCCGGCCTCGACGAGGAGGGTGACGGGCAGGCTCGGGTTGCGGGAGCTCTCCACGACGGGGCCGCCGATGGGGAGTCCGTTGTTCCGCAGCAGGGCCTCGACGGCCGCGGTCGCGCCCTCGGGCCCGCCTTTGCCGTCGCCCAGCGAGTAGGCGAGCAGGAAGGGCATGTCCTTCTCGTCCTCGGGGTGTTCACCGCTCCAGGAGACCACGGTGAGGGTGCCCAGATCGGCGGCTCGGAAAGTGCGGGTTTCGCTCGATGTCGAGGTCATCCCGGAACCGTATCGATGCTTTTGGGTGCCTCGGGCCCGGTCGTCACTTGACTGGGTGAGTGCGGGCGAGCGATCACACGATCGGGGCACGCGCCGGTCGAACTCCGGGGCCCACCAGTCGAACTGAGGCCCTGGAAAGGCGCCGAAGGTCCGGGAACGCCTGAGGGCCGGTTCCGCTGGATGCGTCTGCGGAACCGGCCCTGCGGGTTCAAGGCGTCACGTCGATCAGGCGTGGTCCGGTACAGGGGCCGGGACCAGGCCCAGGCTGCCGGAGAGGACGTCGGGCGAGCCGACAGCCGCGCCCTCGGCGGTGGCCGGGAAGAGCCCTACGAGAGGGGAAGCCCGCCCAGCAGCTTGCCGGCGCCGCCACCCGCGTGCAGGTCCTTCGTGGCACCCGACACGGTGTTGATGACGGAGTCCTTGTTCTTGGTGTCGAGGGCGTTCGTGGCCAGCGGGGCCGCGTCCAGGTTCTGCGTCTGGCCGGCGATCGTGTCCAGTGCACCGTTCAGGCTGGTGGGCGTGAGGTCGGAGGCGAAGGCGGGTGCGGCGACACCAGCGATGACCATGGACCCGGCAACGACGGCGGCAGCCTTCAGGGGCTTCATCGTGTTCCTTTCTTGGGCGACAGACGGTCGCCAGAGGGGATCTTCACTTCTCCTTGGGTAACGAGCGCTGTGTACGGCGGAAACTCTGTGCGGCGGAAATTCCCGGAACCCACCCGAACGAAGGCGGTGTCTCATTCTCGTATGAGATGGCTGCGCCGACGGTGCAAAGGGGTCATGCGGAGGACGGGGACGCGGCCGGTAATGCGGGCATGAAAAGACCGCCGCGCCGACCATGAAGGCCGACGCGGCGGGCATGTGGCTGAAGTTCAGGAAAGCGCCGGTGTCTGGGGCAGCGCGGCCGCGCCGGCCGGCGGCTTGGGCAGGGCGGGCAGTCCCGCGAGGTCGGGTTTGGGGAGGCCGCCGCCGAGCAGCGTGGCGGCGACGACGTTGACGAGGCCGGTGAGCACGGGCGGAACCGCGCCCGCCACCTTGGTGACGTCGCCGCCGGTGGCCGCCTTGAGCAGGGCGTCGACCGAGGCCTGCAGTGCCTTCAGGGCATCGGCTGCCGGGTCGGCCGACGCCCTGATGTCGTCCGACAGCGCCTTGGGGGTCACTGCCGCGGCCTTCGTGATGGCGTCCTTCACCGGAGCGGCGAGCTTCGTGGCGTCCGCGGCGGGCAGTTGGCCCTTGTCGGCCTTCAGTACGGCGGTGAGCAGGCCGGTGACCGGGGTGAGCACACCACCGGCGTCGCTCAGGGTCTTGACCTGGGCGAGCAGCGCGTCAGCCTTGGGGACCGGCGCGCGGACCGCCTCCTGGGAGCTGCCGTGGGGGGAGTCGCTCTCGGCTGCCATGACGGGGCCGGCCGTCCCGAGGAGGAGCGAGGCGCAGAGGACGGATGTCGCGATACGCCGTACGGGCAGAACGCGCATGGATGTTCCCTTCGGTGATGCGTGGTGATGCGTCGGATCTTGTGTTCACCGTGAAAGCGGTTCACACCGGCCGCAACCGAGCGACTGCCATTTGGGGCATGGCGGCCGTTCGGGGCACACGCGGGAACGCACGACGGCCGTCCTCCTCGGGGGAGAACGGCCGTCGCTCAGTGCGTGCTGTCGAGGTGTCAGCTGTTGACGCAGGTGTTGCCGAACGCCGGGTTCAGCAGACCGATGACGTCGACGGTGTTGCCGCAGGCGTTGACCGGGATGTGAACCGGGATCTGGACGGCGTTGCCCGAGATGACACCGGGGGAGTTGGTGGCGGCCCCCTGGGCGCCGGCGTCGGCGGCGGCGATGCCGGCGCTGCCGGCCATGGCGGCCACGGCAACGGTGGAGAGGGCGAGGGCCTTCGCGGTACGCGACATGGAGAGTTGCTCCTTGGTCTGTTGATGCATCGGCAGGGCGGTGTGCCCGGCCCATGGATCAACGGAGTTCGCTCGCAGGGGTTGTGGGCCCAAAAGGGTGATCTGCTGGCGCGGGGTTCACGCAGCGGCCCCTCGGCCCGTACTCCTGGCGGCCCGGGAGCGTTACGCACTTCACGATTCCGACACACTTGTCAGCCTTCCTGGATTAATACAGAAAGCAGCTAGTGTTGCTCTCCTCCTGAAGCCATTTGAAAGAACAAGTGCGGGAAGTTACGAGTCGAGTGTGACTGTCGCATTTCAATTCTCCCTCCTGGTGCGGAACCTTTCCCGAAAGGGCAACGCCGGTCATGCGTAATTCCCTGCGCCCCCGTCTGCGTCGCTTGACGCTGTGCGCCATTTCCCTGGCGGCCGTCGTCACACCGGGCGGTCCCTCCGTGGCCGCGCCCGCTCCCCCCGCCGCCGCCGAAGCGGGGGGCATCGAGTTCGCGCAGCGCTATTACGCCCTCCAGTACGGCGGAATCACCCGCGCCGCCAACACGGCCATCACGTGCCGGAAGCCGATGGCCGCCCGCGCGGTGTCGTGTCCCTCCGCGCGGGGAGGCAAGGCAGCCGCCAACAACGACTTCGACATGTCCTACGTCGACGTCGACAAGGACCCGAACACCTACAACTCGAGCCGCGGAGAGGTCCGGCTCCCGCCGGGCTCCCGGGTGTCCTACGCGCGTCTCTACTGGGGCGGCAACCTCCGCGTCGGTGAGCAGAAGCCGCCCAAGGACAACGGCAGGGCCCTGATCGCCGAACCCGGCGGCCACTACAAGGACGTACGGGCCGACACCCTGGTCGGGCACCGCACCGCCGACGGGGCGGACGCCTTCCAGGCATCGGCCGACGTCACGTCCCTCGTCGAGGCCGGTGGCGAGGGGCTCTACACCGTCGCGCAGGTCAACGCCGCGACGGGACACTCCAGGGCCGGGGCATGGGGCGGCTGGACGCTGGTCGTCGCGTACGAGAACGAGGCCGCGCCGCTGCGGCACCTGACCGTGTGGGACGGCTTCGACTCCTTCGACGCGAGCAGGCGCAGCCATGCGGTCCGGCTCCGCGGCATGCCGGTCCCGGCCCGCGCGAAGGGAAGCGTGGGCATGGTCTCGTACAACGGCGACCGCGGAACGGCCGGCGACACGCTCACCGTGTCGACCGACCGGAGCAGGCCCGTGCGGCTCTCCGACGCGGCGAACCCCGCCCGCGACGTCATGAACTCGACCATCAGCGAGCCGGGCAGGCAGATCGCAAGGACGCCCGCGTACGCCAACACGCTCGGATACGACTCCGACATCTTCCGGCTCGACGGGGCCCTCAAGGCCGACCGAAAGGGCCTGCTCATCCGTCTCGCTTCGCAGCGAGAGTCCGCGTGGGCCGGTGTGCTCTTCGCCGCTGTGGACGCGAAGCGGTAGCGCACACCTTCTTCCCCCTGAGCAAGGCGCCGTGCATGCAACTGTCATCAACTGACCACCGGCTGAGCGTCCTTCACGTCGCCCAGCCCGTCGACGGCGGAGTGGCCCGTGTGGTCACCGACCTGGTGAGGTCCCAGCTGTCCGCCGGGATGCGGGTCGACGTGGCGTGTCCGGACGGCGGCTGTCTGCCGGATGCCGTACGGGGTCTGGGAAGCGGCACCCACAGGTGGGCGGCGACCCGCTCCCCGGGGCCGGGGCTTCCCGGCGAGGTGCGGCGCCTCGCCCGCATCGTCGACGCGCTGCGGCCCGACATCGTGCACGCGCACAGCGCCAAGGCCGGGCTCGCCGCCCGCCTCGCCCTGCGCGGCAAGGTCCCCACGGTGTTCCAGCCGCACGCCTGGTCCTTCGAGGCGGTCGGCGGCGCGACCGCGCGCCTCGCCCTGCGCTGGGAGCGCTTCGGGGCCCGCTGGGCCACGCACGTCATCTGCGTCAGCGAGGCGGAGCGGCTCACCGGGCAGCGGTCCGGGGTCGACGCGCGCTGGTCCGTGATCCCCAACGGGGTGGACGTCGAGCGCTTCCGTCCGGTGGCCGCGCAGGCGGCGCGGACCGCCCTCGGCCTCTCCGGGCAGGCGCCCGTGGTGGTGTGCGTGGGCCGTCTTTGCAGGCAGAAGGGGCAGGACGTCCTGCTACGGGCCTGGGCCGCGGTCACCGAGCGGATGCCGCTCGCCCGGCTCGTCCTCGTCGGCGACGGGCCCGACGGAGCCGGTCTTCGCGAACAGGCGCCCGCCTCCGTGCGGTTCGCCGGAGACGTGGAGGACGCCACCCCCTGGTACCAGGCGGCCGACCTCGTGGTCCTGCCGTCACGGTGGGAGGGCATGGCACTCGTACCCCTTGAGGCGATGGCCTGTGCCCGCCCCGTGCTGGTCACCGATGTGGACGGCGCGCGCGAGAGCCTGCCGCCCGAACTCGTGCCCCACGGCCTTGTTCCCGCGCAGGATCCTCAGGCCCTGGCGCGAGCCCTCGTCGCACTGCTCGGCGATCCGTCCCTTCGTGAATCCCTCGGCCGTGCAGCGCACCGCCACGTATCGAACACCCACGATGTGCGGCACACCGCGGACGCTGTGGCGGCCGTGTACCGCGAGCTACTGGGCGTGGGGCCCATCAAGTGCAGGGAGTCCATCAACCCGTGAGTGCGGAACGAACTGTCACCACGCCTGCCGCGCAGCCACGGGCGGCCGACCACCATGCCGTCGCCACCGCCTCGGTCATCCCTCCCCGCGGGGCCGGGAGCGGCCGCAGGGCGAGCAATGCCTGGGGCTCGTCGGCACGCCGCTCATCGGCGGCCTTCCCCCTCTTCGCCGTCGACTGCACCGCCGCCCTGCTCGGCACGGTGCTGCTCACGGGGCCGCAGCGCCACCCCCTCCTTGTGGCCCTGCTCCTGGCCGCCGTCGCCCTCATGAACGCGCGCGCCGCGCTGTACCGCCCGCTCGCCGCGCCCCGCGCCCTCGACGAACTCCCCTCGCTCGCCTGGCAGGCCATGCTGAGCTGGTGCGCCGTGGGGCTCGTCGCCGCGAGCTTCTCCGCCCTGAGTCCGCTCACCCTCACTACCGCGTCCACGGCGGCGGCACTCCAGAGCGTGCTGTGCTGCGCGGGCCGCGGCGCCCTGTACCGGTGGGCGCGCAGAGCGGCGCTCCGGCAGCCGCGCCCAGCCCTGGTGGTGGGCCCCGGCGCCGTGGCCCGGCGCGTGGCGGAGGCGGTCCTGCGCCATCCGCAGGCCGGGGTGCGGCCGGTGGGCATCGTGGGCGACGCGCCCGCCGAGCGCACGGAGACGGAGGGCGCCGAACTGCCGGTGCTCTCCACCATCGAGGAGTTGCGCCGTGCGGTCATCCAGAACGCCGTACGCACCGTCCTCGTCGTCGGTCCGACGCCGGGCCCCGAGCAGATCGGGTGGCTGCGGACGCTGAGCGGCTCGGGCTGTGACGTATGGGCGATCGACGCGACGCAGCCGCCGGGTTACGACGCGCCGGGGCGCCAGGCCAGGTCCGGGCAGCTCGCCGGGTTCCCCTGCCGCCCGCTCGTACCCGCACGGCGCCGGCACTTCAGCGTCAGCAAGCGCGCCCTCGACCTCGTGACCTCGGGGGTCCTGCTGCTGCTCATCAGCCCGGTGCTCCTCGCGTGCGCCGCCGTCCTGCGGGCCACCGACGGGCCTGGGGTGATCTTCCGTCAGGAGCGCATCGGCAGGGACGGGCGGCCGTTCACGCTCCTGAAGTTCCGCACGCACCGTCCCGCCGACCCGCACGAGGCGGCCACCCGGTGGTCCGTCGCGGGCGAGCAGCACATGAGCCGGTTCTGCCAGTTCCTGCGCCGTACGTCGCTCGACGAGCTGCCCCAGCTGTGGAACGTCTTCCTCGGCGACATGAGCCTGGTCGGCCCGCGCCCCGAACGCCCGTACTTCGTCGGCCAGTTCAGCCAGAAGTACCCCGGCTACGCGGAGCGCCACCGCATGCCGACCGGCATCACCGGGCTCGCGCAGATCCAGGGCCTTCGCGGCGACACATCGATCGAGGACCGCTGCCGGTTCGACAACGCCTACATCGACAGCTGGTCGTTCTGGCAGGACCTGTGCATCCTGCTGCGCACCGCTGCCTCTCTCGTACGTCCGACGGGGAGCTGACGCGGGTGAACGGTGCCTCGATCACGCTCTTCCCGGCGGGCTCACCGGCCGCCGCACTGTCGTCGGCCCTCCGCAGCGCCGGACCCGTACTGCCGGTCATGGCCGTGGTCGCCCTGCTCGCGCTCCCCGTGCCGCCGCACGACGGCGGCTCCGGCGGCGGCACGGTCGCCGACGCGGCCTCCGCCGTGGTGGTGCTCTGGTGCGTGGCCCGCACCGTGCGCGGGGCGCGTCGGCCGCTGACGCGGACCGCCGCCGTCGTGCTCGGTCTGCCGGTGCTCGGCATCGCGGTCGCGGCGGTCGGCGCGAGCACCGCGTCCGCCGGAATGACCGGCCTGGTGCGCTACCTGCAGATCTTCGTCCTCGTACCGGCCGCGATCCTGGTACTCGTACGCGACCGCCGCGACTTCCGCCTGGTGGCTTGGTCCCTCATCGGCCTCGCCCTCTTCCAGGGCACGCTCGGCGTCTATCAGTACGTCACGGCGACGGGCGCCAGCTACATGGGCTCGGACGTCAGGGCCGTGGGCACCTTCGGCCCGACGGACGTCATGGGAATGGCGACCGTGGTGTCGTACGGAGTGGTGTGCGCCCTCGCCCTCGCGCTCGGCCCGGCATCCCCGAAGCAGCGTCAGGCGGCGCTTGTGTGCGCGCTGCTCCTCGTCGTTCCGCTCGCGCTCTCCTTCAGCCGCGGCGCCTGGATCGCCACCGTCGTGGCCTGCGGGGCGCAACTGGGGCTCGCGGGGGTGCGCCGCGCGCTGCGGACCCTGGCGGTCGCGGCCGCCGCTGCCGTCGTCCTCGTGGGCGGGTTCGGGATCGGTACGCAGCTGCTGCAGGAGCGGATCACCAGCATCACGCAGGTCACCGACGCCCCCGACCAGTCGGTCACCGACCGGTACACGATGTGGGCCGCCGCGGTGGACATGTGGCGTGACGAGCCGGTGTCGGGCGTGGGGCTCAAGGCCTTCCCCGACCACCGCGACAGCCACGCCTCGCTGGCACTCTCGTCGGCGAGCGACACCGGAGGGGCGGGCGCGCAGTTCAGCCGCCAGCCGCTGCTCTCCCCGCACAACATGTATCTGCTCGTCCTCGGCGAGCAGGGGCTGCTCGGCCTGTGCACGCTGGTGGGCAGCTGGGCGGCCTTCCTGCTGCTCGGCCTGCGGCGTCTTGCCCGGGTGCGCGGGGGCGCCGGTGCGGACTGCGCGCTCGTCGCGTGCGGGCTCCTCGTGTGGCAGCTGGTGGACTTCTCGTACGCCGACATCGGTGGTCCCTCGACGGTGCTGATGGCCGTGGTCCTGGGGCTTGTGGCCTGGTGGGCGCTGTCGGGCCGTGCCCTGTCGGCGTCGGTGCCGCGGTCGGCGTCGGCGCCGGGGTCGATTTCGGCGTCGGGGGAGGTGTCGCGATGAGCTCGACCACCCACCCCGCAAACACCGGCGCCGGCACCGGCCCGGTCGGCAAGGTGCCCGCTCCGGCCGTCGAGGCCGAGCCCGTCAAGGGCTCCGACCCCTCCAACGGCTTTCTCGCCAAGGCCGCTCTGATCACCGCGGTCCTCACGGTGGCCGGATCGGTGCTCGGGCTCGTGCGCGACCAGGCGCTCGCCCACTTCTTCGGGGCAGGATCCGAGACCGACGCCTTCCTCGTCGCGTGGACCGTCCCCGAGCTCGCCACCACGCTGCTCATCGAGGACGGCCTCGCGTTCGCCCTCGTTCCCGCCTTCAGCATGGCCCTCGCCCGCCGGGGCATGGGCGCGCGCCGCGACCCGGTCCGCGCGCTCGTCGCCGCATCGCTGCCGCGCCTGATGCTGGCATCGGGCGCCGTCGCGCTGCTCCTGATGGCAGGGGCGCCGGTCCTTGTGGACGTCCTCGCGCCGGGTCTGCCCGACCCGCGTCTCGCCGTGGACTGCACGCTGCTCACCGCCACCTGCGTCTTCACGTTCGGCCTCGCCGGGTACTGCAGTGCGGCGCTGCGGGCCCACCGCCGGTTCGTCGCCCCCGCCGCCATCTACGTCTTCTACAACATCGGCATCATCACCGCGGTGTTCGTCCTCGCCCCCCGCTACGGCGTCCGCGCCGCGGCCCTGGGCGTCGCGGTCGGCGGCGTACTCATGGTGCTCGTCCAGGCACCCTCGCTCTGGCGGCAGCTCACCCGCGACACGGCGGACGTGCCGCACGAAGGGAAGGAGGGCGGCTCGGCCCCGGCGCTGATGAGCAGCGCCCTCATCGCCACCGTGCTCCTCTTCGCGCTGTGCAGGCAGTCGCAGGTGCTCATCGAGCGCTTCCTTGCGTCCTCGCTGCCCGCCGGGGCCATCTCGCACCTCAACTACGCGCAGAAGGTGGCGCAGGTGCCGATGGTCCTCTCCCTGATGCTGTGCACGGTCACGCTCCCCGTCGTCGCGCGGGCCCTGGCCGAAGGGGACGTCGAGCGGGCCAGGTCGCGCGTCGAGCGGGACCTGGGACTTGCCGGCTGCGTGGTGCTTCTTGGCACCGCCGCGGTCATCGCCTGCGCGCCGCAGTTCATCCAACTCCTCTTCCAGCGCGGCGCGTTCACCGCACAGGACACCGTCGCCACCGCCGCCGTCATGCGCGTGTACGCCCTGGGGCTCCTGGGCCACACGCTGGTGGGGGCGCTCGTCCGCTCCTACTTCTCCGGCGGGCGCGCCACGTGGTTCCCGCTGGGCGCGATGGCGGTCGGGGTCGCGTCGACCGCCGGGATCGGCAGCTGGGCGGTGGACCTGTGGGGCGTACGCGGCATCGCGCTCGCCAACGCGGCGGGGATCAGCGTCACGGCCTTCGTGCTGCTGTGCGGGATGGGTCCGCGCAATGTGCCGATCCGGGTCCGCAAGGTGGTGGGCGAACTGGCCAAGCCGGTGGCCGCGACGGTGTGCGCCACCGGGGCCGGCTGGTTCATCGCGAGCCGCTTCGACTCGCCGTTCATCGCCTTCGCCGCCGGTTGCGCGGTCGTCGTCACCGTCTTCTTCCTGGGGCTCTGGGCCCTGAGGGCCCAGGCATTCGCCCCCATCATCCGAGCCGCCAAATCTTCCGTCACATCCGTCACCTCCGCCACACGAAAGCTCACGCATGTCCGTTGACACAGCACTTGGTGAGACCTCCCGTTCGCGGAGCTTGCGGCACTGGCTGCCGCAAGCTCCGATGTGGGTGGCGATGTACCACTCCGTGGACAACTGCGCGGAGGACCCGTACAAGATCACCGTCTCGCCCGAACGCCTCGCGGCCCAGCTGCGCTGGATGCGGCGGCAGGGGCTGCGCGGGGTGAGCATGACCCGGCTCCTGTCGGCGCGCGCCCGTGGCGAGGGGCGTGGCCTGGTCGGCCTCACCTTCGACGACGGGTACACCGACTTCGTCGACCACGCCCTGCCGCTCCTGCACCGCTACGACTTCGACGCCACCGTCTTCGTGCTCCCGGGCCGTCTCGCCGGGGACAACGCGTGGGATCCGCTGGGCCCGCGCAAACCGTTGCTGGGCGCGGCGGGCATCCGCCATGCCGCCGCCGAGGGGATGGAGGTCGCCTCGCACGGCCTGACGCACGTCGACCTCACCCAGGCGGACGACCGGCTGCTGTGGCAGGAGACGAGCGGCAGCCGCAGCGCGCTCTCCGATCTCATCGGCCGCGAGGTGGAGGGCTTCTGCTACCCGTACGGCACCGTGGACCAGCGCGTCGCCGACACCGTACGAGCGGCGGGCTACCGCTACGCGTGCGCCATCTCCCCGGGCCCGCTGACCGGTGTCCACGCCCTGCCCCGCGTCCACATCGGGCAGGAGGACACCGCCCTGCGGCTCCAGCTGAAGCTGCGGCTCAACCGCCTTCGCCGCCGTACGGTCCGCGAACCGGCAGTGCGCGAAGCGGCGGTGGCCGAATGAGAGCCCTGCACATCATCACCGGCCTCGGAGTCGGCGGCGCCGAGCAGCAACTGCGCCTTCTGCTGCGCCATTTGCCCGCCACCTGCGACGTCGTGACGCTCACCAACCCCGGCCCGGTCGCCGAGGGGCTGCGGGCCGACGGAGTGCGCGTCATCCACCTGGGCATGTCCGGCAACCGCGACCTGGGCGCCGTGCCCCGCCTCGTGAAGGTCATCCGTGGCGGCGGATACGACCTCGTGCACACCCACCTGTTCCGCGCCTGCCTGTACGGGCGCATCGCCGCCCGCCTCGCGGGGACGCGCGCGGTCGTGGCCACCGAACACTCCCTCGGCGACTCGCAGATGGAGGGGCGGCCGCTGACGGCGGGCGTCCGCGCGCTGTACCTGACCGGGGAGCGCCTGGGGCGGGCCACGGTGGCGGTGTCCCCGTCCGTCGCCGAGCGGCTCAGCCGGTGGGGAGTGCCCCGGCAGCGTATCCACGTCGTACCGAACGGCATCGACGTGGAGCGGTTCCGTTTCGACCCGCGGGCCCGGGCCGCCGCCCGCCGTCAACTGGGCATCCCGGACGAGGCGTTCGTCGTCGGAGGCGTCGGTCGCCTTGCCCCGGGCAAGCGCTTCGACGTCCTGCTGGAGGCCCTGGCCGCGCTGCCGCAGGACGTACGCGTACTGCTCGTCGGCGGCGGCACCGACGAGGACAGGCTGCGCGCGACGGCGGACCGCCTCGGTGTCGCGGACCGGGTGGTGTTCGCGGGGGAGCGGCCCCATCTGTCCGATCTGCCCGAGGAGGGGGCCGACCTCCCGGCGCTCCTCGCCGCCATGGACGTCCTCGCATCGCCCTCGCCCGAGGAGGCCTTCGGCCTTGCCGTCGTGGAAGGCCTCGCCGCCGGTCTGCCGGTGCTCTACGTCAGGTGCCCCGCCGTCGAGGACCTCCCGCCGGACGCGGCCACCGGCGCCGAGCGCGTCGCGGGCGACCCGGATTCCTTCGCGCGGGCACTGCTGCGGGTCCGGGCGGCGGGGCCTCGGCCCCGCATCGCCCCGGAGGCAGCCCACCGCTACAGCATCACCCGCAGCGCAGCCCAGCTGATGCACGTATACGAGGCAGCTGCCTCCGGCTCGACCCCGAGAGTGAGTTCCCGATGACCGAAACCCTCAGCAGGCGGCTTCGTCCGGCCGGTCACCCGGCCCCGATCCTCGCCCGCGTGAAACGACTCCCCGTGTGGTGGCTCCTGCCGGCGGGAGCCGTGCTCGGCGCCCTGACCGGCAGCCTGTACGGCGCGGTGAAGACCCCCGAGTACACCGCGACGAGTTACGTGATCGCCGTACCGCAGAAGGGTTCCGACCCCACCGCCGCGCTCGGCTTCGCCACGGCGTACGGCCGGGTCGCCACGCAGCTCGCGGTGCTCGGCGACGCCCAGGTGGAGTCGGGTGTCTCGCCGCAGACACTGCGCGAGAGCGTGCAGGCCGCCACATCGCCCGACGCCCCGATGATCTCCATCTCGGCGTCCGCGGCCAAGCCGGGCAAGGCGGCCGACATCGCCAACGCGGTCTCACGCTCCCTGACCAGCAACGCGAACCACACCAAGGGGAGCACGCAGGTGCGCCTCCTCCAGCTCTCGCGCGCGGTCGAGCCGCAGGACCCCGCGTCGGCGACGACGCCCATGACCGCCCTGGTGGGCGGCTGCGCGGGAGGCCTGCTCGGCGGGCTCGCCCTCCTCGTGCGCCCCCGGCGCGGCACGGACGGCGAGGACGGCGCACCGGCCACGGTGCCTGCCCCCGCGCAGTCCACCGACGTCAACCGGGACAGGTGATGGGGGTGACCGACACCGTCGTCACCGCCGACACCTCCCTGACCGTTGAACTCTGCACGGACGAGGGAGAGTTCGGGGAGCTCGCCGCGGCGTGGGCCCGGCTGCACCGCAGGTGCCGCACGGCGACGCCGTTCCAGAGCCACGCGTGGCTGCACTCGTGGTGGCTCTCCTACGGCACGCGCGGGCGGCTACGCGTGGTCCTCGTGCGCAGGGACGGCGAGCTCGTCGCGGCGGCGCCGCTGATGCGCGTGTACGTACCGCTCCCCGCGCTCGTGCCCCTCGGCGGCGCGATCTCCGACTTCACCGATGTGCTGCTCGACGACGCGTTCGCCGACGAGGCGGCCCGGGCACTGGCCGACGGCCTTTCAGAACTGGCCCGCGGCGCGCTGATCGACTTCCGCGAGGTCCGCTCCGGAGCCGCGGTGGAGCGCATCTACGAAAGCTGGCGCGGGCCCCGGCTCCGCCTCGTGGACTCGCTCTGCCTGGAGCTGCCCGCGGCGTCGATGGAGGAGCTGCTCGGGCGGCTGCCCGCACCGCGGGCCCAGCGGGCGCGCGCCAAGATCCGGAAGATGGACGCGATGGGCGTCGAGCGGCGGATCGTACGGCACGACGAGGTGGACGCGTCGGTGCGCACGCTCCTGCGTCTGCACCAACTCCAATGGCAGGGACGCAAGGTGACGTCCGAGCACCTCCAGCCGCGGTTCTCCGAGCACCTGATCAGGTCGGTGGGGCTCATGGTCAGGGCGGGCGACGCGGTGGTCACCGAGTTCCGGCTCGACGACGCCGTGGTGGCGGCCGATCTGACCCTCCTCTCGCCCCACCTGGTCGGCGGCTATCTGTACGGGGCGCATCCGCAGCTGCGGGAGCGGAAGGTGGACGTGGCGACGATGCTCCTGAACGCCTGCGCGGAGCACGCCGAGGGCGACCGGAGCCGCGTCCTGAGCCTCCTGCGCGGCAACGAGCCGTACAAGCACCACTGGCGCCCCGAAGCGGTCACCAACCACCGGCTGCTCCTCGCCCGCAGGCGCACCGCCCCCGTGC
>NZ_JBHTSF010000074.1:0-44210 GCF_042795295.1 Streptomyces sp. NPDC056486 | reverse complement strand
TGGCGTTGACTTTTGGCACGCTGTTGAGTTCTCAAGGAACGGACGCTTCCTTTGTACTCACCCTCTCGGGCTTTCCTCCGGGCGCTTCCCTTCGGCGTTTCATTTTGTCTTGCTGTGTTTCGTTCTTGCGTTTCCGACTCTATCAGACTCTTTCGTGTCCGATTTCCCTCGGCGCCTTTCAGGTTTCCGCTCCGGCCTTTCGGCTTTCGCGTTTCCCTTTCCGGCGAGTCCGACTCTACCAGATCCTTTCGGGCCTGATTCCCAGTCAGCGGGGTTTGTCTTCCCGGCTGTTGGGCCGTTCCGACGAGTGAGACTTTAGCGGAATCCTGGCTCCCGATCCAAATCGGGGCGTCCTTTCGAACGCGGATTCCTCATTTCGCAAAAGCGCATGAAAACGAGCAGACGACGGGACATCGAAGATGACACGTCATCGATCGTTTGAATGGTTCTGTTCTTGCGGAATGGCTGCCCGGGGACCGACCAAGGGTCGACGCTCACGTCGGGCAACTCGGAGAACACTACGTACGCGGTCTGGGCGTGTCAACCCTGGTCCGTGCCGTCCCTCGCTCGCTACTGTAGGAGGCGTGACAACGCATGCGCACACCCAGCTGTGGTGGGCCGCCTGACGGCGGCCGTACACACGCATGTACTCAACGGCTGCCGACTCGGCGGCCGTTCTTGTTTCTCCCCCTGGAGGACCCGGAGCCCGGTCGTCGGGCCGGTGGTCCTGACCAGGAGGTGGAGAGATGACGAGGATCTTCAGCGGGATCAAGCCGACGGGGCATCTGACCCTGGGGAACTACCTGGGCGCCGTGCGCCAGTGGGCAGAGGTTGATCAGCACCGCGCCGAGTCGCTGTTCAGCATCGTCGATCTGCACGCCCTGACCGTGGATCACGATCCCGGTCGGGTGCTCAGGCTCAGTCGACAGGCGGCGACGCTGTTGCTTGCGGCGGGGATCGATCCCGAGCGGGCCACCGTGTTCGTACAGAGTCATGTGGACGAGCACGCCCGGCTCTCGTATCTGCTCGAGTGCGTCGCGACGGACGGCGAGATGCGGCGGATGATCCAGTACAAGGAGAAATCCGCGCTCGAGCGGGCCCGCGGCGGGAGTGTGCGGCTTTCGCTGCTCACCTATCCCGTGCTGATGGCGGCGGACATCCTGGCGTACGGGGCGGACCAGGTGCCGGTCGGTGACGACCAGGTGCAGCACGTCGAGCTCACCCGGGATCTGGCGGTGCGGTTCAACCAACGGTACGGCCATACGTTCGTGGTGCCGCGGGCCACGTATCCCAAGGTGGCGGCCAGGGTCATGGATCTGCAGGATCCGATGTCGAAGATGGGGAAGTCCGGCGGTGCCGGGGCCGGGATCGTCTATCTGCTCGACGAGCCGGACGTCGTGCGGAAGAAGATCCTGCGCGCTGTCACGGACAGCGGGAGCGAGGTCGAGTACGACCGGGAGACCAAGCCGGGTGTCTCGAATCTTCTGGAGATCCTGGCGTCCTGTGAAGGCGGGAGTCCTGAGGGCTTGAGCGGTGTGTATGAGACCTACGGGGCTTTGAAGAAGGACACCGCTGACGCCGTGGTGGAGATCCTGCGGCCCCTGCAGGAGAAGCACAAGGAGCTGGTCGCCGATCCCGCGTATGTGGATGAGGTGCTGCGGCGGGGGGCCGAGCGGGCCAGGGAGATGGCCAGGCCGACGGTGGACACCGCCTATCGGGCGATCGGCCTGCTGCCGCCGGTGAGCGAGGTGCCGTAGGCAGGGGCCGTGGGGGCGTGGGGGGGGGCGCGGATACTGCGCGCCCCCCGGCGCGGACGTCAGCTGTTGTTGCCGGAGGCCAGTTCGCGGCTGCGGTCGCGGGCTGCTTCGAGGGCGGCGATGAGGGCTGCTCGTACGCCGTGGTTCTCGAGTTCGCGGATGGCGTTGATCGTGGTGCCCGCCGGGGATGTGACGTTCTCGCGGAGCTTGACCGGGTGTTCGCCGCTGTCGCGGAGCATCACGGCGGCGCCGATCGCGGCCTGGACGATGAGGTCGTGGGCCTTGTCGCGGGGCAGGCCGAGGAGGATGCCCGCGTCGGTCATGGCTTCGACCAGGTAGTAGAAGTACGCCGGTCCTGAGCCGGAGAGGGCGGTGCAGGCGTCCTGCTGGGTCTCGGGGACGCGCAGGGTCTTGCCGACGGCGCCGAAGATCTCCTCGGCGTGGGCGAGGTGCGCCGCGGTGGCGTGGCTGCCTGCCGAGATGACGGACATGCCTTCGTCCACGAGGACCGGGGTGTTGGGCATGACGCGGACGACGGGGGTGCTGTCGGCGAGGCGCTCCTCGATGAAGGAGGTGGTGATGCCGGCGGCGGCGCTGATGACCAGGCGGTCGGAGGTGATGTGGGGGGCGAGTTCGTCGAGGAGGCGGCCCATGTCCTGCGGCTTGACGGCGAGGATGAGGGTGCCGGCCTGCTTGGCGGCCTCCGCGTTGCTGACGGGGTCGACTCCGTAGCGGGTGCGCAGTTCCGCGGCGCGTTCGGAGCGGCGGGTGGTGACCACGAGGTCGGCGGGGGCCCAGCCTGCCCGGATCATTCCGCTGAGGAGGGCTTCGCCGATCTTGCCGGTGCCGAGGACTGCGACGGGCTGGGGCATGTGTGGGTCACCCTCCGGGTGCGGTTCAGCGGGTCGATCTGGGGTCGATCTGGGGTCGTTCTGTTCGGGTCATCCTCGCATTGGTGGGTCAGGCCGTGCGGCGGCGGAGGGTGGCGGCGCCCAGGGCGAGGACGAGTACGGCGCAGCCCGCGACGATCACCGCGTCGCGTACGAAGTCGCCGGTGACGGAGGGGTGGCGGAGGACTTCGTTCATGCCGTCCACGGCGTACGACATGGGGAGGACGTTCGAGATCGATTCGAGGACCGGCGCCATCTTGTCGCGTGGGGTGAACAGGCCGCAGAGGAGGAGCTGGGGGAAGATCACCGCCGGCATGAACTGGACCGCCTGGAACTCCGAGGCCGCGAAGGCGGAGACGAAGAGGCCGAGGGCCGTGCCGAGCAGGGCGTCGAGGAGCGCGACCAGGAGCAGCAGCCAGGCGGATCCCGTGACGTCGAGGCCGAGGGCCCACAGGGCGAGGCCGGTGGCGAGTACCGACTGGATGACGGCGAGGAATCCGAAGGCGAGGGCGTAGCCCGCGATGAGGTCGCCCTTGCCCAGTGGCATCGCGAGGAGGCGTTCGAGGGTGCCGGACGTGCGTTCGCGGAGGGTGGCGATGGAGGTCACCAGGAACATCGTGATGAGGGGGAAGATGCCGAGGAGCGAGGCGCCGATGGAGTCGAAGGTCGCCGGGCTGCCGTCGAACACGTAGCGCAGGAGCAGCAGCATCACGCAGGGGACGAGCAGCATCAGCGCGATGGAGCGGGGGTCGTGGCGGAGCTGTCGCAGGACACGGGCCGCGGTGGCGAGGGTGCGGTGGACGTTCATCGGTGGCTCCCGGTGGAGGGGGTGGTGCTTCCGGTGGGGGCGGTGGTGTCGTGCTGGGCGGCGACGGCCTCGTCGACCAGGTGGAGGAAGGCCGCTTCGACGGTTTCGGAGGCGGTACGGGTGCGCAGGGCGTCCGGGGTGTCGTCGGCGAGGAGCTCGCCCTCGCGCATGAGGAGGAGGCGGTGGCAGCGTTCGGCCTCGTCCATGACGTGCGAGGAGACGAGGATCGTGGTGCCCCGGTCGGCGGCGATGGAGTGGAAGAGGTTCCACAGGTCGCGGCGGAGTACGGGGTCGAGGCCGACGGTGGGTTCGTCGAGCACGAGGAGTTCGGGGGCGCCGAGGAGGGCCACCGCCAGGGAGACGCGGCTGCGCTGACCTCCGGAGAGGTTGCCCGCGAGCGCGTCGGCGTGGGTCGTCAGGTCGACGTCGTCGATGACTCGGGTGACGTGGTCGTGGCGGCGCTGGGCGGCGGGGCCGCGGCCGGGGTCCAGGACGGCGGCGAAGTAGTCCAGGTTCTGGCGGACGGTGAGGTCGTCGTAGACGGAGGGGTGCTGGGTGACGTAGCCGATGCGGGAGCGGAGACCGGGGGCGCCTGCCGGGTGGCCGAGGACGTTCAGGGTGCCGGTGACTTTGGCCTGGGTGCCGACTGTCGCGCGCATGAGCGTGGATTTGCCGCAGCCGGAGGGACCCAGGAGGCCGGTGATCTGGCCCTTCGGGACGGTGAAGTCCAGGTCGCGGAGGACTGTGCGGGGGCCTCGGACGACGGTCAGGTCCATCGCCTCGATGGCGGGTGGTTCCTCGTCGATATTCATCATGTGATGATTATTGCGCGCAGGACGTCGGGGGCGTCAAGGGCCGGTGGGGGTTTTCGGGGGGTGTGACGGGGGGTGTGACCGGGAGGTGTGATGGGGGGGCGTGAAGGGGCTGGCGGACAGCGCCCGGCCGGTTGGTGCCGCGCGCCGGAGGGTGGGCGGCACTGGGCTTTCGGCGCCCTTCACGGGGGCGATGGGGCGCTCGGCTTTCGGCGCCGTCCACGGGGGCGATGAGCAACACCCGACTTTCGGCACCTCCACCGGGGCGACGAGCAGCGCCCGGCTTTCGCCACCCCCACCGGGGCGATGAACAGCGCCCCGGCTTTCCGCGCCCCCCATCGGGGCGACGAGCAGCGCCCGGCTTTCGCCACCCCCACCGGGGCGATGAACAGCGCCCCGGCCCTCGACACCCGCACCAGGGCGACGGGCGCTCGGCTCCCGGCGCCCCCCACCGGGGCGGTGGGGCAGCGCCCCGGCCTTCGGTGGCCTGTGAGCGGTGGCAGTTGCTGGCGTACGGGGAGGGTCAGGAGTCGTCGGGGCGGGTCGCCAGGAGTAGGTCGGTCACGTAGCTCTCCTGCGCCATCCCGTCCGGGAAGACCTTCAGGAGCTCCGTGCGCTCCTCGGCGAGGAAAGCCGCCGTGCGTTCCGCGCCGAGAACCAGGAAGGCCGAGTGGCTGCCGATGTTGGCGAGGTGGGAGTCGAGAGGAATGCGGCGGCTCCAGCGGACCCGGTCCCGGCGGAAGTCCAGGGCCTTCGTCAGCTCGCTCGTCCGGTCCGCGGTGCGTTGCGCGCCGTCGTCGAAACCCAGGCAGCGGGCGATCCTCGCGTCCTGCGCGGCGATCCACTCCAGCTCGGGGTCCGCGATGTTCCACCACAGGGCGAGCGCGCCGCCGGGGCGCAGCACGCGGACGGCCTCCGGGACGGAGCGTTCCTGGTCCGTCCAGTGCCAGGCCTGGGCGTACGTGACGAAGTCGGCCGAGCCGTCGGCGAACGGCAGGCTGTCGCCGTCGCCCCGCACCAGGGGCACGGTCGGCAGCGTGCGGCGGAACTCCCGTGCCATTCCCTCGCCCGGCTCGACCGCGACGACGTGGGCCCCGCGGTCGGCCAGGAGGGTGGTCGCGATGCCCGTGCCGGCGCCGACGTCGAGGACACGGGCGCCGGTGAGGGGGCGGCCCGCCAGGTTCTCGACGGCGTCGAAGAGGGCGGGTGGATAAGAGGGGCGGTGGGCCGCGTACTGGGCGGCTGCCGCGTTGAAGGAGTGAGCGCGGCGCGAAGGGGCTGCAGTCATGCGGTTCAGTCTCGACCCATGGCCCCGGGGCGCGTCACTCCTTTACTCCGCCACTCCTCTACTCCGCCACTCCTCCCTGCTTCACTCCGTGCCGTTCAGGCCTTTTTCTTCTTCCGGGACGGGTTGCCCGTACGCCGTGACGTGCGCTTCGCGTACTGCTCGCGGGCCGCCTCGTACTCCTCGCGGTGAAGCTGTTCGCCGGGGGCCTCGGTCAGGGAGCGGAAGAAGTACGCGAGGAGGACGCCGACGAAGCCGATCGTCATGAGGCCGCGCATCGACGACTGGGACGCGGGGTCGTGGCGGCGGGTGAAGCCCTCCCAGGCGCGGCGGAAGGCGATCGCGCTGCAGATCGAGAACATGATGAGGACCAGGAAGTTCACGAACGCCCCCACGTCCGCGACCGCCATGCCCTCGTACGCGAAACGCAGCACGAAGCAGCCGGCCGCGGCGGCGAGCAGCGATCCTGCCGCGACGCCCGCGCGGCGCGCGCCGTAGCCGTTGTCGTGGCCGACCCAGGTCGTGCCGAAGAAGCGGAGGGGCTCGGGCTGCGGGCCTGGGGCCGTCGTGGCCGTCGCCGCCGTGCGGTCGGGGGTGCTGGAATCTGCGCTCACCCGTCGAGTATCGCCCGGGGCGGCCGCGATGCATGCGGGTGCGGGTCGGCGGAGGCGCGTGGCGGCGCAGACGCGTGGCGACGCGGGTGTGGCGGCGTGAATACGCGGCGGAGTGGGTGCGTGGCGGTCCGTGGGCAGGCTCGCCCTATTCGTCCCCCGCCTTGCCCTGCCCTACCACTTGGCGGCTACTTTGTGAGGCAGGGATAAAAAAACGGACCCATGCGGGAACTGATGCACGGGAGGACCGGGAGGTCGGGAGAGTGTCGCTCCGCGGAGGTGACCCAGCTGAGATCGGCGGCTATCCGCTCGAGGCACGGCTCGGCTCGGGCGGCATGGGCACGGTCTTTCTGGCACGTACGGCATCGGGTCGCCCTGTCGCGATCAAGCTGATCCACCAGCAGTTCGCCGGGGACGAAGAGTTCCGCATCCGTTTCCGGCAGGAGGTGGCGGCGGCGCGGCGGGTGAGCGGCGCTTTCACCGCGGCCGTGGTCGACGCGGACCCGGAGGCCGAGTATCCGTGGATGGCGACCACCTATATAGAGGGGCGCACGCTCGCCCAGCGCATCGCTGAGACGGGCCCGCTGACCGGCCCGGACCTGCGCACACTCGCCATCGGCCTGACCGAGGCCCTGCGTGACATCCACCGCGTGGGCGTCGTGCACCGCGACCTGAAGCCCTCGAACGTCGTGCTCTCGCCCGAGGGCCCGCGCGTCATCGACTTCGGCATCTCGCGCGCCGCGGACCAGCAGACGCTGACGATGACGGGGCGGGTCATAGGTACGCCGCCGTTCATGTCGCCTGAGCAGTTGCAGGCGCCGCGTGGGGTCGGGCCACGGTCCGACGTCTTCTCGCTGGGTACGTTGCTGGTGTACGCGGCGACGGGGCAGGGTCCTTTCGACGCGGACAGCCCGTACATGACGGCGTATCAAGTCGTGCACGAGCCGCCGGAGTTGGATGCCGTACCGGCCGCCCTGCGCGTGGTGGTCGAGCCGTGCCTGGACAAGGACCCGGACGCGCGCCCGTCGGCGGACCAGTTGCTCGAGCGGCTGCGGGACCTGCCGGGCGAGCTGGGGGACGCGGCGTCGGGGGTGGAGGGCAGTTGTACGCGGGACACGCATACGCAGCATCACCGGTCCACGGGTTCCGGGGCCGGGGGCGGTGCGGGTGCCGGGACCGGGGGCGGTGCGGGTGCCGATACCGGTGACAGTGGCGGCGTCACCCAGGCGGTCGACGGCTCGCGTGAAGGCACCCTCGTCGGCCGCGGCTCGCGCCGCCGTTGGCGCCCCGTGCTCGCCACGGCCGTCGCCGTGGCCGTGCTCGGGGGCGGGATCGCCACGCTCCAGCTCCGCTCGTCCGACGCCCCCTCCGGCGACGGCAGCGGCAAGGACAGCAAGGTCGCGGCGGCCGAAGCGCCCCTGCCCGACGGCTTCCGGCCGTGGCGCACGACCGTGCCCAACGAGCGCGGCATCCCGGACGAGGTGCGCTGCGTACCGCGCAAGGACGCGTTGTTCTGCGGGGGCGGCGGGGTCGTCGCGACCCGGCTTCGGATCTCCGACGGCAAAGAGGTCTGGAAGGTGAAGAGCCCCGGCGTGCCCACGCAGGGCATGCACATCGTGGGCGCCACCAACGACACCGTCCTCGGCTACCGCCTCCCGCCGGAGGGATCGGGGCAGACGGAAAAACTGGTGGCCCTGGACGCCGACACCAGCAAGGAACTGTGGTCCCGGCCGATCAGCGGCCAGTCGACGGCCGTCGCCGGGCGGACGAACGACGCGGTCCTGTCCGGCTCGACCGTCCTGTCCGTCGACACGGGCCGTACACGGGTCGAGGCCAGGGACGCGCGCACCGGACGCACCCTCTGGTCGACGCCGTTCCCCGCGGGCTCGGAGTGCACGCCGGTCGCGGCCGGTCAGCGGATGTACGCGATGTGCGCGCCGGCCGCCGAAATCGCGAACGTCGACGTGCGCCACCCCGCCTTCCACACCGTCGACCTCAATTCGGGGACGTTCGGCAAGGGCATCGCGGTCCAGGGGCCTGTGCACCCGATCGGTGTCGACGAGGGCAAGCTCGTACTCCTTCACCAGCGGATGAACGGGCCCGAGTTTCTCGGCTACGACAAGGCGCTGCGGGTCGACCCGGACAGCGGTCGCGTCGCGTCCCGGCCGCTGAAGAAGACGTACGACGGGACGCCCGGCATCGTGGACGGCACCGTCTACTTCGCCGAGCCGACCGGGCGGATCAGCGCGGTGGATCCCGCGACCGGCCGCCAGAAGTGGTCGCGGCAGACGAGTGTGGAGGGCGCTTCGGGGCCGGTTCTCGCGGGGGCTGGAACCGAGGCTGGGGCTGGGGCTGGACGCGCTCTGTACTTCAGCTCCGCCAGCGGGCGGGTCGTCGCCCTCTCCACGCGGAGCGGCAAGCCGCTCTGGAGCACGGGGCCGCGGGCGGACGGGCTCACCGGTGACACGAACGCGAGTCCGCGGGTCGCGGTTTCGGGCCGTGTGGTGGTTGTGGCGGCGGCCGAGAACACGGTCTTCACGTTCGACGCGACGAAGCCGCCGAAGTCCGAGTGAGCTGACTTCGGCGGCTTCCGTGGTGCGTGGTGCGTGCGTGCCGGGCTGTGGCTCAGCAGCGGGGTGCCACGTAGCCGCTGCTGCCCGTGCGGACGTACGTGTCGGAGACGTAGCGGCCGCTGCCGATGCGGTCCCAGAGCTTCGATGTGCCGGTCGGACCCGTGACCTTCTCGCCCGGCTTCTGGCAGAGGATCGTCACTCGGGCTCCTGCCGAGAGGCTGCCCACCTTGCCGTACGACGTGCCCGGCCCTGAGCGGACGTTGACGTCCGCGACGATCGGGTACGACGTCGCCGCCGCGGCTTCGATCTCTTCCGCGGACTCTGGTGCGATGACGTTCTCGCTCATGCTTCTCTCCCCCGTGAAGCGGCGGCTCCGGGCCGCCCTTGGCATGTTCGTCACTGGGTGGACGCGAGGGCGGGGTGGGGTGGTTGCGGTGGTTGGTCTTCTTTACCCGGGCTCTCGTCACATGGACGGATAAGGGGACGGATACATGGACGGGTAGTCGGTGTAACCGCGGTGGTCGCCGCCGTAGAAGGTCTTCATGTCGGGCTGGTTCAGGGGTGCCTGGGTCTGCCAGCGCTGTACGAGGTCGGGGTTCGCGATGAAGGCTCGGCCGACGGCGACGAGGTCAGCCTGGTCGTCGTCGAGGAGGGCCTGGGCGATGGCGGCGTCAGTGACCGGGTCCCAGCCGTTGCTGACGATGCGAGAACCGGCGAAGCGGTGGGAGAGGTCCTCGATGAGGGGCGTGACGGGGTCTCCGATGGTGTGCAGATAGGCCAGGCCCATGGTGGAGAGGGCGTCCACGAGCGTGCGGTAGGTGATGGCGGTGTCGTCCGTGTCGTCCTCGATGGCGCCGTGGAGGTTGATGGCGGGTGAGATGCGGATGCCGACGCGCTCGCTGCCGATGGCGTCGGAGACGGCCTGGGCGACCTCGATGACGAAGCGGGCGCGTGCCTCGGGGGTGCCGCCGTAGGAGTCGGTGCGCTGGTTGGTGTTGGGGGCGAGGAACTGGTGGAGCAGATAGCCGTTGGCGGCGTGGAGCTCGATGCCGTCGAGTCCGGCGTCGACGGCGGCCCGTGCGGCGTGGGCGTATTCGTCGATGACGGAGGGGATTTCGTCGGTGCGCAGCGCTCGGGGGGTGGGGTGGGGCTGGGGGCCGGTGGCGGTGAACATCTCGCCGGGTGCGGCGATGGCGCTGGGGGCGACGGTTTCGGTGTGGTGCTTGTTGTCGGGGTGCGAGATGCGTCCGGCGTGCATGATCTGCGCGACGATGCGCCCGCCGTGCTGGTGGACGGCGTCGGCGACGGTGCGCCAGGCGGCGGTCTGGGCGGGGGTGTGCAGGCCGGGTGAGTTCATGTACCCCTGGCCCACGGTGCTTGGCTGCACGCCTTCGGTGATGATCAGCCCGGCGGTGGCTCGCTGGCCGTAGTAGGTGGCCATGAGGTCGGTCGGTACGCCGTCGGGGGTGGCGCGGTTGCGGGTCATGGGTGCCATGACGATGCGGTTGTTCAGTGTCCACTTGCCGACGGTCACCGGTTCGAAGAGGTCTGCCATGGAGGGCTCCTGTAAAGACAGTGGGGTGAGGTGGGGTGGGGTGCGGTGGGTTCTCAGGTGCGCCGGACGGCGACGACGGTGTCGGTCACGGTTGCTTTCCGGCCGTCAGGGCCTGTCGCCTCGCGCTCGGGGGACGCCAGGCGGGCGGGGGTGAACCGGGCGGGGTCCAGGGCGAGTTCGTCGAAGATTCCCTCGGGGCGGGGGAAGCGGGTGTCGGGGTCGGTGTTCCAGGCCCAGGGGCGCACCGAGCCGTGGTCGACGAGGAGGAGGAGCCCGCCGGGGGTGAGGGCGTGGGCGGCCCGGCGCAGGACGTCGGTGCGGGGCAGGTCGTAGGGGGTCTGGAGGTACTGGGCGCTGACGAGGTCGAACGTCCCGGTGGGAAAGGTTTCGGCGAGGTCGTGCTGCTGGGCGCTCACGCGGTCGGCGACGCCTGCGCGGGCTGCGTGCCGGGTGACGCGTCGCAGTGCGGTGGGAGCGATGTCGACGGCGGTGACGTGCCAGCCGTGGGTCGCGAGCCAGACGGTGTCGCCGCCTTCGCCGCAGCCCAGGTCCAGGGCCCGTCCGGGCGGGGTGAACTGTGCGGCGGTTTCGGCGAGCACCGGGTTGGGGTCGCCCTTCCACACGGCGTCCTTGCCGCGGTAGAGGTTCTCCCAGAACCGTGCCGCATCGGCAGGGGCCTGATCTCCTTGGGTGGGGTCGTTCATCGGGGTGGCGCCTTTCCGGTCAGTGGGTGGGGGCAGCGGGCAGTGTGTCCGCGGGGGTCTTGGGCGTTTTGGGGGTCCTGGGTGTTTTCACCAGGACGGTCAGGGCGAGGGCGGCTGCGGCCAGGAGGGCACCGGCGACGATGAACGCGATGCGGTAGCCGTGCAGGAAGCCCTGGAGCTGCAGGGCGCGGGATGCTTCGCCGCCGGCCGGGGTGCGGGGGTCGAGGTAGCCGGTGACGGCGGCGAGGTAGAGGGTGTTGAGGAGTGCCGGGCCGAGGGCCGCGCCGATCGGCTGGCTGGTGGTGAGTGCGGCGCTGGCGACTCCGGCGTCGCGTGGGTCGACGCCGGACAGCGCGACGTTGGGGCCTGCCATGAAGAACAGGCCCAGGCCCACACTCACGAGGATCTGGGTCGGCAGGACCTCCCCGGTGTAGCCGGATGCGCTGTCCAGGCGGGTGAGCCACAGCAGCCCTGCCGTGGCCAGAGCGGTGCCGGCGACCATCGGGAGCTTCGGGCCGAAACGGGTGACGAGGGGCGCGCCGAGTGTGGTGGTGGCGATGATCCCGGCGCTGAAGGGCAGGAAGGCGATGCCGGCCTGCAGCGGCGTGTAGTGGAGGTTGACCTGGAGGAAGTACGTCATGAAGAGGTTCATGCCGAACATGCCTGCGCCGATGAGGAGGTTGGCCAGGAACACTCCGGCACGGTTGCGTTCCATGACTACCCGCAGCGGCAGCAGAGGGTGGGCGGTGCGGCGTTCCACGAGCACGAACGCGGTGAGGAGCAGGACTGCGGCCGCCAGGACGATCACTGTGGCGGGAGCGGTCCAGCCTCCGCCGTCGGCGGCCCGGGTGAAGCCGTAGACGAGGGCGACAAGACCACCGGTCACCAGCAGAGCGCCGGGAAGGTCGTAGTGCCGGTCGCCTGCGGCGCGGCTCTCCCGGACGGAGAGCCGGGCGGCGAGAGCCACGGCCAGGGCGATGGGGACGTTGATGTACATGCACCAGCGCCAGCCCGCGTACTCGGTGAGGACACCGCCCAGGAGAAGCCCGACGGCTCCTCCCCCGCCCTGGAACGCGCCGAAGATCCCGAATGCCTTTGCACGTTCCTTGGGGTCGGTGAAGGCGACGGTGATGAGGGAGAGCGCCGCGGGTGCCAGGAGCGCGGCGAAAGCACCCTGCAGGGCGCGTGCGGTGAACAGAGTGCCCGGGTCGGGCGCCAGACCCCCGAGCATGGACGCCGCCGCGAAGCCCAGCAGGCCGATGACGAGGATGCGCTTGCGTCCCGCGAAGTCGGCGATGCGCCCGCCGAGGAGCAGCAGTCCTCCGAAGGCGAGTGCGTAAGCGGTGATCATCCATTGGCGGTCCGCGTCGCCCATCGCGAGGTCGCTCTGCGCCTGCGGCAGTGCGATGTTCACGATGGACACGTCAAGGACGACCATGAGGGTGGCGACCGACGCGACGATCAGCGCCATCCACCGGCGGGGATCCGGCGCATCCGCATCCGGGGCATCCGCATCCGGGGCCTTCCCAGCGGTGCGGGCGGGAGTAGACATCGGCAGCTCTCCTGAGCGATGAGGGGCGGGATTGCCTCGGTGAGCCACGAGGTGCGTGGCTCACGTCGCCAGGAGAGTGCGACCGAGCCCCGAAAAGTTGCAATCCTTCATGCCGGTTCAGCAAGATGCGGTGCATGGACGAATTCGAGAACGTGCTGGCCGGCGTCGGCCCCCGGCTGCGGGACCTGCGCCGCCGGCACGCCATCACGCTGGCCGCCCTCGCCGAACTCACCGGGATCTCGGAAAGCACGCTCTCCCGCCTGGAGAGCGGCGGCCGCAAACCCAACCTGGAACTCCTGCTGCCCCTGGCCCGGGCCTACAACGTCCCGCTCGACGAGCTCGTCGGCGCTCCGGAGACGGGCGATCCCCGCCTTCATCTGCGCCCCGTCACCCGCGACGGCATGACGTATGTGCCGCTGACCCGCAGGCCGGGCGGCATGCACGCGCACAAACTCGTCATCAGCCCCACGTCCGCCGAGCCCGAGCTCCGGACACACGAGGGCTATGAATGGATCTACGTCCTCAACGGCAGGTTCCGCCTCCACCTCGGCGACCGCGTCCTGGTCATGACGCCGGGGGAAGTCGCGGAATTCGACACCCACGTCCCGCACTGGCTCGGCTCCGACAACGACCAGCCGGTGGAGCTGCTTGTCATCTTCGGCAAGCAGGGCGAGCGCGCCCACCTGCGCGCCCGCCCCGCCTCCTGAGGTCTGACGGTGCTCTTGCCGATCCGGCAACCCCACGACGGGCTGAAACGACGTTGGACCGGGCTGGATGTATCCAGCCCGGTCCAGCGATCGAACACCGTCAAAAGGTGGGCGCTAGCCCAGCTTCGACACGTCCCGCACCGCGCCGCGGTCCGCGCTCGTGGCCATCGCCGCGTACGCCCGCAGTGCCGCCGAGACCTTGCGCTCGCGGGACTTGGGGGCGTAGACGCCGCCGAGGGCGTCGCGGCGGGCCGTCAGCTCCTCCTCCGGGACGAGGAGTTCGATGCCGCGGTTCGGGATGTCGATGCGGATGCGGTCGCCGTCCTCGACCAGGGCGATCGTGCCGCCGGACGCCGCCTCGGGTGACGCGTGGCCGATCGACAGGCCCGACGTACCGCCGGAGAAGCGGCCGTCCGTGACCAGGGCGCAGGCCTTGCCGAGGCCGCGGCCCTTCAGGAAGGAGGTGGGGTAGAGCATCTCCTGCATACCGGGGCCGCCCTTGGGGCCCTCGTAGCGGATGACGACCACGTCGCCTTCCTTGATCTGCTTCTTGAGGATCTTGTCGACGGCCTCTTCCTGCGACTCGCAGACCACGGCGGGACCCTCGAACGTCCAGATCGACTCGTCGACGCCCGCCGTCTTCACGACGCAGCCGTCCTCGGCGAGGTTGCCCTTGAGGACCGCGAGGCCGCCGTCCTTCGAGTACGCGTGGGCCATGTCCCTGATGCAGCCGCCCGCGGCGTCCGTGTCCAGGGTGGCCCAGCGCTTCGACTGGGAGAAGGCGGTCGCCGAGCGCTCGCAGCCCGGGGCCGCGTGCCACAGCTCGACGGCCTCGTCCGACGGAGAACCGCCGCGCACGTCCCAGGTCTCCAGCCAGTCCTTGATGGACTGGGAGTGGACCGTGTGCACGTCCTCGTTCAGGAGGCCGCCGCGGTACAGCTCGCCCAGGATCGCGGGGATGCCGCCGGCGCGGTGGATGTCCTCCATGTAGTACGTGCCGCCGGGCGCGACGTTCGGGGCGACCTTGGCCAGGCAGGGGACGCGGCGCGAGACCTCGTCCATGTCGGCCAGGGTGTAGTCGAGCTCGGCCTCCTGCGCGGCGGCGAGCAGGTGCAGGATCGTGTTCGTGGAGCCGCCCATGGAGATGTCGAGCGCCATGGCGTTGTCGAAGGCGGCTCGCGTGGCGATGTTGCGCGGCAGGACCGAGTCATCGTCGCCGTCGTAGTACCGCTTGGTGATCTCGACGACCGTTTCGCCCACCCGCTCGTACAGCGCCTTGCGGGCGGTGTGCGTGGCGAGCACCGAGCCGTTGCCGGGGAGGGAGAGGCCGATGGCCTCGGTCAGGCAGTTCATGGAGTTGGCCGTGAACATGCCGGAGCAGCTGCCGCAGGTCGGGCAGGCGTTCTCCTCGATGCGGAGGATGTCCTCGTCCGAGACGCTCTCGTCGACCGCGTCGCTGATCGCGTTGACCAGGTCGAGTTTTCGGACGGTGCCGTCCACCAGGGTGGCCTTGCCGGCCTCCATCGGGCCGCCGGAGACGAAGACCGTCGGGATGTTGAGGCGCAGGGCCGCGTTCAGCATGCCGGGGGTGATCTTGTCGCAGTTGGAGATACAGATCAGGGCGTCGGCGCAGTGCGCCTCCACCATGTACTCCACGCTGTCCGCGATCAGGTCGCGGGAGGGCAGCGAGTACAGCATGCCGCCGTGGCCCATCGCGATGCCGTCGTCCACCGCGATCGTGTTGAACTCGCGCGGGATGGCGCCCGCCGCGACGATCGCCTCGGAGACGATCCGGCCGACCGGCTGCAGGTGGGTGTGGCCCGGCACGAACTCGGTGAAGGAGTTGGCGACGGCAATGATCGGCTTCCGCCCGATGTCCGCGCCGGGTACACCGGAGGCACGCATAAGGGCGCGTGCGCCCGCCATGTTGCGGCCGTGGGTGACTGTGCGGGACCTGAGCTCGGGCATCGTCGCTCGCTCCTTCTGAGATCTCAGAGACATAGGAATCGACTGTTTTCGAGGGTACGCCGACGCTCCACGATCTGGACAGCCCGTCCGAATAATGGGACGACTGTCTCGGTGAGCGGCCGACCGCATGAGGTGGGCGACGACAAGAGGTGGCCGACGGGATCAGGGCCCCGTCAGATGCCCCTGCACCACCGGTGCGATCCGCGCGATGATCGCCTCCGGGTCGGCGGAGGCCAGCGGCTCCACCTGGATCACGTACCGCAGCATCGCCGTGCCCACCAGCTGCGCCGCCGCCAGTTCCGCCCGCAGCTCCGCGTCAGGCTGGTCGATCCTGCGCGCCACCCTGCTGAGCAGTTGCGCCGCGATGAGGCGGCGGAAAACGGCCGCCGCCGTGTCGTTGTTCACCGCCGAACGCACGATCGCGAGCAGCGGTACGCGGGTCGCGGGGTTCTCCCAGACGCCGAAGATGAAGCGGGTCAGGCGCTCGCCGACGCCGTCGAGCGGGCCCTCGTCGATCGCCGCGGGCGCGTCGAGCGCGGGCGCGAAGGCCACCGCGATCGACGACTCGAAGACCTGCTCCTTCGTACCGAAGTAGTGGTGCACGAGCGCCGAGTCCACCCCGGCCGCCTTGGCGATCCCGCGCACGGACGTCTTCTCGTACCCATGGGCGGAGAACTCGGTGCGGGCCGCCTCCAGGATGCGGTCGCGCGTCGCGGGGCCCTCGGCGGACTGCGTACGGGAAGGACGTCCCCTGCGGCGCGGAGCCGCACCGCCCTGTGCCGCACCGCCCTGTGCCGCCTTGGTCACGACCGGGGCACCTTCACCGCGGACGCCAGATGCAGCCGCGTATAGGCGAGGGCCTCGGCGAGGTCCGCCTCGCGTTCGGCGCTGGACATCGCGCGTCGCGTATTGACCTCGATGACGACGTGCCCGTCGAAGCCGCTCGTCGCGAGGCGCTCCAGGAGTTCGGCGCACGGCTGGGTGCCGCGGCCCGGCACCAGGTGCTCGTCCTTGGCGGAGCCCTTGCCGTCGGCGAGGTGGACGTGCCCGAGGCGGTCGCCCATGCGGTCGATCATCTGCATCGCGTCCGTGCGGGCGGTCGCGGTGTGGCTGAGGTCGACCGTGAAGTGGCGGTAGTCCTCTTTGGTGACGTCCCAGTCGGGGGCGTAGGCGAGCATCTCGCGGTCGCGGTAACGCCACGGGTACATGTTTTCGACAGCGAAGCGGACGTCCGTCTCGTTCGCCATGCGCCAGATGCCGTCGACGAAGGCGTTCGCGTATCCACGCTGCCAGCGGAAGGGCGGATGGACGACGACGGTCGACGCGCCGAGCTTCTCGGCGGCGGTCTGCGCGCGCTGGAGTTTGACCCAGGGATCCGTGGACCACACGCGCTGCGTGATCAGGAGACACGGCGCGTGGACGGCCAGGATCGGGATCTGGTGGTAGTCGCTGAGTCTGCGCAGGGCCTCGATGTCCTGGCTGACGGGGTCGGTCCACACCATGACCTCGACACCGTCGTAGCCCAGACGTGCGGCGATCTCGAAGGCCGTCGCCGTCGACTCCGGATAGACCGAGGCCGTCGACAGGGCGACCTTCGCATCCGGGATGCGCACCACTGGTTCTGCCACGAGGGACAGCGTACGGGCCTCGCATCGGCACCGGGGAGGTGGTCTCCCACACACCCGAGTCCTATGTGACGTATGTCTACTGGCGGGGAGACACGCGCCTACGCACTGTCGAGCGCGGTTGTGCCCTGACTACCGCCGGCTATCGCCGACTACCGCCCTATGACGTCGGAAGATGGTCCAGCCTGCGCAGGATCACGCCCTCGCGCAGCGCCCACGGGCAGATCTCAAGGGTCTCGACGCCGAAGAGATCCATCGCACCCTCGGCGACGAGCGCTCCCGCGAGCAGTTGCCCGGCCCGCCCCTCGGAGACTCCGGGCAGTTCGGCGCGCTCCTCGGCCGTCATCGCGGCCAGTTGCGGGACCCAGTCCTCCAGAGACTTCCGCTTCAGTTCGCGCTGTACGTAGAGGCCGTCGGCGGAGCGTGCGGCGCCCGCGAGTCTGGCCAGCTGCTTGAACGTCTTCGACGTCGCCACGACGTGGTCCGGGGCGCCGAAGCGGCTGAACTCCCCCACCGTGCGGGCAATCTGGGCGCGCGCGTGCCGCCGCAGCGCCTTCACGTCGGCGAGGTCCGGCGGATCCTGGCTCAGCCAGGAAGACGTCAGACGGCCTGCGCCGAGCGGCAGGCTGACCGCCGCGTCCGGCTCCTCGTCGATGCCGTACGCGATTTCGAGGGAGCCGCCTCCGATGTCGATGACCAGGAGCTTTCCCGCCGACCAGCCGAACCAGCGGCGGGCGGCGAGGAAGGTGAGGCGGGCCTCCTCCGCGCCGGTGAGGACCTGCAGATCGACGCCGGTCTCCTCCCTGACCCGGGCCAGGACCTGATCGGCGTTGCTCGCCTCGCGCACCGCGGAGGTCGCGAACGGCAGGAGGTCCTCCACGCCCTTGTCCTCCGCGGCCTCCATCGCGTCACGGACGGTGGCGACCAGGAGATCGACGCCTTCGGGGCCGATAGCCCCGGCGTCGTCGAGGAGTTGGGCGAGGCGCAGGTCCGCCTTGTGCGAATACGCGGGCAGCGGGCGCGCGCCGGGGTGGGCGTCCACCACCAGCAGATGCACCGTGTTCGAACCTACGTCCAGGACACCGAGTCTCATATACGGAACGCTACTGCGCGTACGGCTGTCGCTGGTCCTCGGACCGGGTACCGCGCGCATACCCTGGAGACGTGCCAAAGACGAAAAAGGCGAAGACCGACAAAACGAAGCCGAAGAATAAGTCGGGGAAGCCGGAGAAGCCTGCGAAGCCGGGTAAGCCGGGTAAGGCGCAGCCGGACGAGAAGGGCCTCGACTTCGCCCGCGCCTGGGTGGAGTTCCCGGATCCCGCGGACGACGAGCAGGTCTTCCGCTGCGATCTGACATGGCTGACCTCTCGGTGGAGCTGCATTTTCGGCAGTGGCTGCCAGGGCATCCAGGCGGGCCGGGCGGACGACGGCTGCTGCACGCTGGGCGCGCACTTCTCCGACGAGGACGACGAGAAGCGGGTCGCCGAGTCGGTGGCGCGGCTCACTCCTGATATCTGGCAGCACCACGACATCGGTACGGAAACCGGCTGGGTGGCGACGGACGACGACGGCGAGCGCCAGACCCGCCCGTACAACGGCTCCTGCATCTTCCAGAACCGCCCCGGTTTCGCCGGGGGCGCGGGGTGCTCGCTGCACATCCTGGCGCTGAAGGAGGGGCGCGAGCCGCTGGAGACGAAGCCGGACGTCTGCTGGCAGTTGCCGGTCCGGCGGACGTACGAGTGGATCGACCGGCCCGATGACACGCGCATCCTGCAGGTGTCCATCGGGGAGTACGACCGGCGGGGCTGGGGCTCCGGTGGCCACGATCTGCACTGGTGGTGCACGTCGGCGACGTCGGCGCACGGTGCCGGTGACCCGGTGTACGTGTCCTATCGGCCCGAGCTGACGGAGCTGATGGGCAAGGAGGGCTACGACCGGCTCGCGTCGCTGTGCGAGGAGCGGCTCGCTTCTCAGCTGCCTCTGCTTGCGCCGCATCCGGCGGATCCCTCTCGCTGAAATCCGGCTGGGCCGTGTCTTGCGTGCCGTCATCACCGGCTCCGCCGAGTTCGTCCTCAAGCGCCGGACGGGCTGAACTCGCCTAGCCCTCGCTCGGGCTCGGGTCGCCGCTGTCGTTGGGCGGCGGTGTCGAGTTGCCCGGGTCCGACGGGGTCGGGGTCGGGTCCGGGGTGGTCGGGGTCGGGTCCGGGGTCGACGGTGTCGGGTCCGGGGTCGTAGGGGTCGGCCTTGGCTTCGGCGGAACCGAGGTCGGCCTGGGGCCGGGATGTGTCGGGCGGCCCGATCCGTTGCCGTACCCGCCGATCGAGATGATCGCCCCCGAGGGGGCGATGGAGATGCGTGCGCTCCAGTGGCCCGCCGGCTCCCGCGCACGGTCGACGTACACCCGGATCGTGGCCGTCTGCCCTGGCGCGAGCGTCCCGGACGACCGGCTCAGGTTGAGCCAGGACACCCCCGCGCTCGCCGACCAGTGGACCGGCTCGCCCCCTGACGCGGAGAGCGTGATCAGTGTCGTACCGCGGATCGACTGCGCCTGGACGGTGAGGCGTCCCGCGCCGGTCCCCGAGCGGGACGGCGGCGATCCGGCGCTGATGACCTCCACGGAGACGTCCGGCGAGTGGCTGCCCGCGGTGAAGCGGGGGTCGGGCGGGGTGTCGGCGTTGCCCGCGTTCTCGTAGTCCTCGCGCCTGCGGTCGCCGTTCACCGCGTCGGACCCGGACTCGCTCGCGCTGACCGAGCGGCCGTCCTGGCCCTCGCCGGTCAGCGGTGCCCCGCGATACGCCGCCCAGAGCGCGAGCACCGGCGCCGCCACCACGGTGGCGACGACCGTCGTCGTCACGGCACGCGCGCGCATCCGGTCGCGGCGGGCGGCATGGTCCTTGGGGTCCATCGGGAATCCGCGCCGGTCGAAGCGCGGACCGCCGCCCCGCGCGCGCGGGACATGCGCCATCGCCACGTGCACGGCGGCCCGCGGGGCCTCGATGACGGGCAGCGCGGCCGGGGACACCGCTGTGCCGGGCCAGGCCCCTGCTCCGGCGCGCTCGGCGGTGAGGCGGCAGCGCGGGCAGTCGTCGACGTGCCGGACGAGCTCGCGGCGCAAGGCCGTGCCGAGGAGGAGTTGGTTGTCGCCGGTGAGGCGGGCGACGATCGGACAGGTGCCGGTCTCCACGACGGCGAGCGCGGCCCGGGTGCGCTCCACCTCGCAGGCGGCGGATGCGAGGAGGTCGCGGGTCCTTGCGACGTCCATCCCGATGACCGCGGCGACCTCCTTCGGGGAGAGCTGGTGGCGCACGGCGAGTTCCAGGGCCTCGCGCTGCTCGGGCGTCGTGCCCGCGGCCTCCGGCCAGGCCAGCTGGGCGAGTTCACGGCGACGCTGCCGCTCCGTCTCGTCCGGCGGCGCCGCGGACTCGCCGGACTCGCCGGACTCGGCGGACTCGCCGGGCTTCGGGACCCGGGCGGCCGATCCGGAGGCGTGCGCGCCCTGCCGTTTGCGCTTGGCGTCGGCGAGGGCGCGCAGGCAGACCCAGCGGGCGAGTGCGTACAGCCAGGACTTCAGTTCGGCCTCGCCGGCGGGGCCACGTGAGCCGCGGCGCTCGGCGACGGCGAGCACGTCACCCAGGGCGGTGGTCGCGGCGTCGTGATCGCAGAGCACGGACAGGCAGTACGTGAACAGGCCGTCCAGACAGGGCTCATAGCGTGCGGGGGGCGCCTGGGGCACCGAGCGGGGCACAACGCGCTGGCGCGCGTCTCGATGCGCCCGGTGTGCGCCGGTTGCTTGCGTGGGGGTTTCCGGCCTGCTGCTCATCACCCGTGCGAAGTTAGGCGGATGATGGCGGGGCCTTCCTCCACCTTGAGCACATTTAATCCTTACGGGTGAACAGATCCCTCAAAAGGGGACAGGAATCCGTGATTCCGTGACTGCTCCCGTGGTTGCTTCCGTGGCTCCCGCCCCGGGCGGACCGGATCGCGTGCGCCACTGTCAGTGGTGCCCGCTACGGTTCGGTTCATGGCCACCCGTACGAAGTCCGGCAAAGACCGGCCGTCCTATCGCTGCACCGAGTGCGGCTGGCAGACGGCCAAGTGGCTCGGCCGCTGCCCCGAGTGCCAGGCCTGGGGGACGGTCGAGGAGTACGGCGCGCCCGCGGTCCGCACCACGGCCCCCGGCCGTGTCACCTCGTCCGCCCTGCCCATCGGCGAGGTCGACGGCCGCCAGGCCACCGCGCGCTCCACCGGAGTGCCCGAGTTCGACCGCGTCCTCGGCGGCGGCCTCGTCCCCGGCGCCGTGGCGCTCCTCGCGGGCGAGCCGGGCGTCGGCAAGTCGACGCTGCTCCTGGACGTCGCGGCGAAGTCGGCGAGCGACGAGCACCGCACGCTCTATGTGACCGGCGAGGAGTCGGCGAGCCAGGTCCGACTGCGCGCCGACCGCATCAAGGCCATCGACGACCACCTCTATCTGGCGGCGGAGACCGATCTCGCCGCCGTTCTGGGTCACTTGGACGCGGTGAAGCCGTCCCTCCTGATCCTCGACTCGGTCCAGACGATCGCGTCCCCGGAGATCGACGGGGCGCCGGGCGGCATGGCCCAGGTCCGCGAGGTGGCGGGCGCGCTGATCCGCGCCTCCAAGGAGCGCGGCATGTCCACGCTCCTGGTCGGCCATGTCACCAAGGACGGCGCGATCGCGGGACCCCGCCTCCTTGAGCACCTCGTGGACGTCGTCCTGTCCTTCGAGGGCGACCGCCACGCGCGCCTGCGTCTCGTCCGGGGCGTCAAGAACCGTTACGGGACGACGGACGAGGTCGGCTGCTTCGAACTGCACGACGAGGGCATCACCGGCCTCGCCGACCCCAGCGGCCTCTTCCTCACCCGCCGCACGGAGGCCGTCCCCGGCACCTGTCTGACGGTCACGCTCGAAGGCCGCCGCCCCCTGGTCGCCGAGGTCCAGGCCCTCACCGTCGAGTCCCAGATCCCTTCCCCCCGCCGCACCACGTCCGGCCTTGAGACCTCTCGCGTCTCGATGATGCTGGCCGTCCTGGAGCAGCGCGGCCGCATCACCGCCCTGGGCAAGCGCGACATCTACAGCGCGACGGTCGGCGGAGTGAAACTCTCCGAGCCGGCCGCCGACCTCGCGATCGCCCTCGCCCTGGCCAGCGCGGCGAGCGACACCCCGCTGCCGAAGAATCTCGTCGCGATCGGCGAAGTGGGCCTGGCGGGGGAGGTCAGACGGGTCACGGGGGTCCAGCGCAGACTGTCCGAAGCGCACCGTCTGGGCTTCACCCACGCCCTCGTTCCGGCCGACCCGGGCAAGGTCCCGCCCGGTATGAAGGTCATCGAAGTCGCCGACATGGGGGACGCGCTGCGGGTTCTTCCGACGTCGCGTCGCAGAGAGGCCCCACGGAAGGACGAAGAGCGCCGGTAGACTTTGCCCTGGTCTCGCCCATCCGTACGAAGCAGTCGTGTGGACCGGGGCTGGGACAACCCGCGACCCGAGGAGTGCAGTGGCAGCCAACGACCGGGCGTCAGCTCCCGGCAAGTCCGGTGGAAGCTCCGGTGCCGACGGGCTGATGCGTGCCTCCCTGAGCGCGGTCGCGCCCGGCACAGGCCTGCGCGACGGACTCGAGCGCATCCTCCGCGGCAATACCGGAGGGCTCATCGTCCTCGGCTGGGACAAGACCGTCGAATCCATGTGTACGGGCGGCTTCATCCTGGACGTCGAGTTCACGGCGACCCGGCTGCGCGAGCTCTGCAAGCTCGACGGCGGCATCGTCATCGACAAGGACGTCACCAAGATCCTGCGGGCGGGCGTGCAGCTCGTCCCCGACCCGATGATCCCCACCGAGGAGACGGGCACCCGGCACCGCACCGCGGACCGCGTGTCCAAGCAGGTGACCTTCCCCGTGGTCTCCGTCTCCCAGTCCATGCGCCTCATCGCGATCTACGTGGACGGTCAGCGCAAGGTCCTGGAGGACTCCGCGGCGATCCTGTCCCGCGCGAACCAGGCCCTCGCGACCCTGGAGCGCTACAAACTGCGCCTCGACGAGGTGGCGGGCACCCTGTCCGCCCTGGAGATCGAGGACTTGGTGACGGTCCGCGACGTCACGGCGGTCGCCCAGCGCCTGGAGATGGTGCGCCGTATCGCCACGGAGATCGCCGAGTACGTGGTGGAGCTCGGCACCGACGGCCGTCTCCTCGCCCTCCAGCTGGACGAGTTGATCGCGGGCGTCGAGCCCGAGCGTGAGCTGGTCGTCCGGGACTATGTCCCCGAGCCGACCGCGAAGCGCTCCCGCACGGTCGAAGAGGCGCTCTTCGAACTGGACAAGCTCTCGCACGCGGAGCTGCTCGAACTGCCCATCGTGGCGCGAGGCTTGGGCTACACCGGCTCTCCGGAGGCCCTGGACTCCGCGGTCTCCCCGCGGGGCTTCCGCCTCCTGGCCAAGGTGCCGCGCCTGCCCGGCGCGATCATCGACCGGCTTGTCGAGCACTTCGGGGGGCTGCAGAAGCTTCTCGCTGCGAGCGTCGATGACTTGCAGACCGTCGACGGGGTGGGGGAGGCGCGCGCCCGGAGCGTTCGCGAGGGGCTCTCGCGGCTCGCCGAGTCGTCGATCTTGGAGCGGTACGTCTAGCGGTACTGGCGGTACGTCTAGAGGGTGCTGCTGGGTGGGTGGCGCTGCTGGGTGGGTGGGGATTCCCGCCCACCCGCCCGATTACCCCGCGATCAGCCCTCTTCGAGTACGAACGAAGCCTGCGCCGATCCAAGCCCGGAAGACTTGGCCTCGACCAGGTACGTCCCCGGCGCCGCACTCCCCGCCGAAGGCGTCGCGCAGTGGGGCTCGCTCCCCCGGCGGTTCCACTCGACGGTGTGCGTGACGCGCCCGTCGCCCGGCACCCGGAGCAGCAGGCTCCCGCCGCCCGCGGGGCAGTCCTCCGAGGACCAGATCACCTTGTCGCTGTCGGCCTGAGTGATCGTCATGACCGTCTTCTTGCCGCCGAGGTCCGCCTTGCAGGCCTTGCCCGCACTGTTCTGGGCGATGAGCTCGAACTTCGGCTTCTCACCGACCTCGTACCTGTTGTGAACGCTCCGCAGCTTCAACTTCACGTCATCGCTCGCGCAGTTGGGGAGGCTCGACCCCGCGGGCAGCTGTCCGCCCGCACCGCCGCCGCCCTTGGCGCCGTCGTCAGAGCCGCTGCCGTCTCCGCCGCCGGAGTCACCCGAGCCGCCGGACCCCGCGGAATCACCTGAGCCGCCGCCCGAGCCACCGGAGCCGGAGCCGGAGCCGTTCTCGTCGTCCGACTCGTCGCGCCCGCCCGGGTTTTGACTGATGGCGGGCCCGGACTCGGAAGGTCCCGGCGTGATGGACGTGGCGGGGCCGGAGCCCGACGGGCCGTCGGCGCCGTTCTTCTGGCCCCCACCCCCCAGGGTGAGCACCCACACGACCAACAGAGCCATCAGCCCGACCAAGGACAGCAGAACGGCCCGCCGACGCCAGTAAATACTGGAGGGAAGCGGCCCGACCGGATTGCGCATAGATCCCACGGCCCAAACCTTACGAGAGATCCGCGCCGTGTCCTGCCCCACCCGCCGCTCAGAGCAACAAAGTTTACGGATCATCATCACGGAGCCAATGGTTCCGCTTCCGGTACCCCTGTCTTTCGTCAGGGGCTGTGACGGGACGATCGCCGGATGTGACGATTCGGACCTACTCCGTACCGTCCGTAATCATGGACACCATGGACGACGATCTCTATCGCGATGTCACCGACTTCGCCCACGACACCCCTACCTGGTTCCAGCATCTCGCCGAGGTGTGGACGGAGCTCGGACTGCTGCTTTTCGGCGTGCTCTTCATCGTCGCCTGGTGGCGGGCACGGCGCGGTGACCCCCGCGCCCTCGCGATAGCCGTTCTCGCGCCCCTGGTCACGGCGGTGGCCTACGTGTGCAGCGAGCTGCTCAAGTCCGCGGTCGACGAGGAACGCCCGTGCCGGGCCGTCTCCGGGGCGCTCAACTCGATCGTCGAATGCCCGGCCTACGGCGACTGGTCCTTCCCCAGCAACCACTCGACGATCGCGGGCGCCGCGGCCGTCGGGCTCGCGCTCGCCTGGCCGCGGATCGCGGCGCTCACGCTGCCGATGGCCGTGCTCATGGCGTTCTCGCGGGTCTTCGTGGGCGTGCACTATCCGCATGACGTAGGGGTGGGCCTGCTCCTCGGAGCCGCGCTCGCCTTCCTCCTCGTACGTCTGGCGACTCGCCCCGTGGCACGTGTCGTCGAGACGATGCGCGGGTCGTCGACGGGCGTCGTCAGGTGGTTCGCGGGCCCGGGCAGCCCGACGCCGGACGCGACATCGCACCGGCGGCCCGCGTCGCACCGGCGCTAGGCGGCGTCAGAGCCGCACAAGTCCCGCCTCATAGGCGACGATCGCCGCCTGGACGCGGTTCTTGACCCCGAGCCGGTCGAGGACCGCGCTCACGTACGCCTTGACCGTGCCCTCCACCAGATGGAGCCGGGCGGCGATCTCCGGATTGGAGAGCCCCTCCCCCACGAGCCCGAGCACTTCGCGCTCGCGCGGGGTGAGGGCCGCGGTCCTGGCGCGGGCGTCAGCGCCGCGGCCCATGCGCTGTGCGCCGTATCCGTCGATGACGTGACGGGCCACCTTGGGCGAGAGGAAGGCGGCGCCACCGGCCACCGCGCGTACGCCCGCGATGAGTTCGTGCGGGTCGCCGGACTTCAGCAGAAAGCCGGTGGCTCCGCCGCTCAGCGCCCGCGCCACGTACGCGTCCTCGGAGAAGGTCGTCAGCATCGCGACCGCGGTGCCCGGCACCGTCCGTACGATCTCCTCGCCCGCGGCCAGGCCGTCGAGCCCCGGCATGCGGATGTCGAGCAGCACGACGTCCGGCCGATGGGCCTGGGCGAGGGCGACAGCCTCCCTGCCGTCACCGGCCTCCGCGACGACCTCGATGTCTTCGCCCGCGCCGAGGATCGCGCGGACGCCCGCGCGGATCATCGCCTCGTCGTCGGCCAGCAGTACGCGGATCACCGCACCCACTCCTTCACTCCTTCACGTGCTCCCGCACTTCGCTGACGGCTCCGGTCCCGACACCGGCCTTGGGGATCACGCTCTTCTCCACGAGGACCCCGTCGTCGAAACAGACCCTGAAGTGCTCGACTGTGACGAAGAGTTCGCCGCTGGCGCGGTAGTAGCGACAGTCGGCGCCGTCGGGGGGCGGGGTCGGGGCGCGCTCGTCGGGCGGATCGGACGCGTCTCTGTCGGGCAGCAGTCGTACGGCGTCGGCCTGTGGCTGACCGATCGTAAGGCGGGCGAAGTCGGCCGGTTCGAGGACGGCGTGCGATCGCGAGTACGCGTACCAGGCGAAGGCGCCGCCCACGAGAAGTACTCCGGTGGCCAGGGCGGCTCCGAAGGCCAGCACGGTCCGGCGTCTCGCGTACGCGGGGCCGTGGCCGGGTCCGGGTCCGGGTCCGGGTCCGGGTCCGGCGGAGGCGGGCGTCGCCGGGAGCGGTTCCTCGCCCTCTGTGGGGAGCCGTGCGACGACTTGGAATCCGTCGTCGTGCGGCCCCGCGTCGAGGGTGCCGCCCAGGTCTTCGATCCTGGCCCGCAGGCCTACGAGGCCTGAGCCGACACCGGGCCCCGAACCCGGCTCCTTGGCGGGTCCGTTGGTGACGACGACGGCCGTCGCCCTCACCTCGACGGTGACGGAGGCGCCGGGTGCGTGCTTGGCGGCGTTGGTCAGGGCTTCCTGGACGATTCGGTGGACGGTCCGCTCGGTCTCGTCCGTTCGGGGCGATTCCGTACGTTGCTCCTGCGCATCCCCCCTTACGTACTGGACCGGCAGGCCCGAGTCCGCGGCCCGTTCGACCAGGGCCCGCACGCTTTCGCCCGCCGGGGCCAGCGGTGCGACCTCGTCCCCCTCTTCCCTCAGCAGCCCGATGATCTCGTGCAGCCGGTCCGTGGCGTCCGACGCGGCCACGCGCAGGTCGGCTGCGGCGCCACGGTGCCGTTCGGGCAGATCGGCGGCCACTTGCAGCGCGCCGGCCCGTACCGCGATGAGGCTCAGCTCGTGTCCCAGGGAGTCATGCATGTCCTGGGCGATCCTGGCGCGCTCGCGCAGCCGGGCACGGTCGGCGACGATGCGCTGCTCGCGCTCCAGCTGGCCGGCGCGGGCCCATCCTGCGGCGGCGAGTTCCCTGCCCTGCCGGAGGTAGCGCCCCGCGAGCCACGGGAAGACCGCGCCGAAGAGCAGGGTCCCCATGAGGACGAGCCACTCCACGACGGGGTCGACCCCGCGTACGACGATCTTGGCTGTGCCCAGCAGGGCGATGGCCCCGAAGAGGAGGAGCGCGGGCCGGACGCGGGTGGCTTTGCGGCCCATGAGCAGCGCGAACACGGCGAGGGCGGTGCCGTACGAGAGCGTGAACAGGGAGGGCGCCGCTGCGAGCTCCAGGCCTGCTGCTGCGGCGAAGCCGATCTGGGGCCAGCGGCGCCAGACTGCTGCGGCCAGGCCCAGTACCGCGATTCCTGCGGCCTGTTGCCAGGCCGGGCGGGGCTCGTTCAGGCCCATCCGGTCCACGGTCAGCGCGGGGATGGCCAGGGCGGCCCAGAGGAGGGCGTCCGCCCTGCGTCTGCTTCTCACGTCCGTGACGCTACTTCCCGGGTCCTTGCGGGCGCCTCTGCCGATCGTCAGGTCCTTGGGTCTTGGCGGGCGGGCCTCCCCCACCCACCCGCCCGATCACCCCGCGTCTCCCTTGACCGAACAAGCCTTCCCGCCCACCCGCCCGATTGCCCCGCATCACCCCTCGACGAAAAGCAACCGCCCTGACCGACCCGCCCGATCGCCCCGCATCACCATGATCGAGAAAGCAACCGCCCCGCCTGGCCCGCGGCCCGCCGCCCCCATGGCAGGATCGTCATGCCATGACTGCGCCCACGAAGCCCATGCCGCCCATGCCGATGTCAGACACCCCCGAGCCCTCCGGCGAGGCCCTGCACAGCCCCGTCATCGCCTGGTTCGACGCGAACGCGCGCGATCTGCCGTGGCGTCGGCCCGACGCCGGGCCCTGGGGCGTGATGGTCAGCGAGTTCATGCTGCAGCAGACGCCGGTCAACCGCGTCCTGCCCGTGTACGAGCAGTGGATCGCCCGCTGGCCCCGCCCCGCCGATCTCGCCAAGGAAGCCCCGGGCGAAGCCGTCCGCGCCTGGGGACGCCTCGGCTACCCCCGCCGCGCGCTCCGGCTGCACGGCGCCGCCGTCGCCATAACGGAACGGCACGGCGGCGACGTACCGGCCAAGCACGCGCAGCTGCTCGCGCTGCCCGGCATCGGCGAGTACACCGCCGCGGCCGTCGCCTCCTTCGCGTACGGCCAGCGCCACGCCGTCCTCGACACGAACGTGCGGCGCGTCTTCGCCCGCGCCGTCACCGGCGTCCAGTACCCGCCCAACGCCACCACCGCGGCCGAGCGCAAGCTCGCCCGCGCCCTCCTCCCCGACGACGAGCGCACGGCGTCCCGCTGGGCCGCCGCCTCCATGGAGCTCGGCGCCCTCGTCTGCACCGCCAGGAACGAGAACTGCGCGCGCTGCCCCATCGCCGAGCAGTGCGCGTGGCAGACGGCGGGCAAACCGGCGCACCAGGGTCCGGCCCGCCGGGGCCAGACGTACGCGGGTACGGACCGCCAGGTGCGCGGCAAGCTGCTCGCGGTGCTTCGGGAGGCTGTGGCTCCCGTACCGCTGGCGACCCTCGACCGGGTGTGGGACGAGCCCGTGCAGCGGGCCCGCGCTCTGGACGGGCTCGTCTCCGACGGCCTCGTCGAGCCACTCGCCGGGAACCTCTACCGTCTGCCCCTCACCTGAGGAAGCAGCTGAAGCAGCTGAAACAGTTGAAGTAGCTGAAGCAGCTCAAACGAACCGAAGAAACTGACAGATCGTCTGATACACGCCTTCGATTTACGCCCCGCCTACATCTGTTACACAACCGACGGAAGGCCGTGCGCCCTCCGCTGGCTGCTCCGCACAGCCTCGTGACAAGCCGTCCGTAGCTTCATTTCAGTACCGCACAGGCAAGGACAGCGGTCGAAGCAGTCGGTGGGAACGAGAGGCGGTCAGAGATGGCGCACGGTGAGGTGCTCGAGTTCGAAGAGTACGTCCGCACACGGCAGGACGCCCTGCTGCGCAGTGCCCGGCGCCTGGTCCCCGACCCCGTCGACGCCCAGGACCTGCTTCAGACCGCGCTCGTGCGGACGTACGGCCGCTGGGACGGCATAGCCGACAAGCGGCTCGCGGACGCCTATCTGCGCCGCGTCATGATCAACACGCGTACGGAGTGGTGGCGGGCCCGTAAGCTCGAAGAGGTCCCCACCGAGCAGCTGCCCGACGCGAGCGTGGACGACTCCACCGAACAGCATGCGGACCGCGCCCTCCTGATGGACATCATGAAGGTGCTCGCACCCAAGCAGCGCAGCGTCGTCGTGCTGCGACACTGGGAGCAGATGTCCACAGAGGAGACCGCCGCGGCACTCGGCATGTCGGCGGGAACGGTCAAGAGCACACTGCACCGGGCGCTCGCCCGGCTCCGCCAGGAGCTGGAGAGCCGGGACCACGAGGGGCCCGCCACCGGCGCGCTCGAACGTGAGGAGCGGGAGCGTTGCGCGGCCTAAGCACTCGGTCCGGCAGAAGCATGAAGGCGGGGAGCGCGGCAGGGGTCGCGCTCGCCGCCATCGGCCTTTTGCTGTCCGCCTGCTCGACCGGCGGCTCCGGCGCCCGCGACGAGGGCCCCGGCAACCGGGGCGAGGCGGTGATGTCCCCGTCTCCGTCCCCTTCGCCTTCGGAGACGTCCGCGCCCTCGCCGCCCACCGCCCGTGAGGCGGTGAGGATCGTCGAGGACGACCCGAAGGTCAGCCAGGCGGTCAAGCGCGATCTGAAGCCCTGCGTCGGCGACGAGTACCCGGTGGACGTCTCGTACGGCAACCTGACCGCAGGCTCCGCGGCCGACGTCGTCATCAACATCATGACCTGCGGCGATGCGGTCGGTACCAGCACTTATGTGTATCGCACCGAGGGCAAGAAGTACGAGAATGTCTTCCAGGACGAGGAGCCACCCGTCTACGCGGAGATCGACCGGGGCAATCTGGTCGTCACCAAGCAGCTGTACGAGAAGGGCGATCCGGTGTCGTATCCATCCGGCGAGGACGTCATCACGTATGAGTGGGCCGCCAACCATTTCCGGGAGACGGACCGCATCCGCAATCGCTACAGCAGCGCGGCGGGCGGCGATGCTCCCGCCCCGACGGAGAACTGAGAGCACCCGATGGCAGAGCACACCCATGTCCTGTTCGTCGAGGACGACGATGTCATCCGCGAGGCGACGCAGCTCGCGCTCGAACGGGACGGCTTCGTCGTCACCGCGATGCCCGACGGCCTGCTCGGCCTGGAGGCGTTCCGTGCCGACCGTCCGGACATCGCCCTGCTCGACGTGATGGTGCCGGGCCTTGACGGCGTCTCGCTGTGCCGCCGTATCCGCGACGAGTCCACGGTCCCGGTGATCATGCTGTCGGCGCGTGCCGACTCCATCGATGTCGTACTCGGCCTTGAGGCGGGGGCCGACGACTACGTGACGAAGCCGTTCGACGGCGCCGTCCTGGTGGCCAGGATCCGCGCCGTGCTGCGCCGCTTCGGCCACGCGAGCGGGCCCGACTCGGCGGGGCCCGCCGCCGGTGAGGCCGGTTCGATGGACGGCGGCGTGCTGCACTTCGGCGATCTGGAGATCGACACGGAGGGCATGGAGGTCCGCAGGGACGGCGCTCCGGTGGCGCTGACGCCGACCGAGATGCGCCTGCTCCTCGAGTTCTCGTCCGCGCCCGGCACGGTCCTCTCCCGCGACAAGCTCCTTGAGCGCGTGTGGGACTACGGCTGGGGCGGTGACACCCGCGTCGTCGACGTCCATGTGCAGCGCCTGCGTACGAAGGTGGGCCAGGACCGGATCGAGACGGTCCGCGGCTTCGGCTACAAGCTCAAGGCATGAGCCGCCAGCATGGCTGAACTCAATGGCGCGGCGCATTTCGACGACCAGGCGCATTCCGGGGGACGTATGAGCAGGAGGACGGTGGCCGCGCTGCGCGCCCGCGTGCGTGCACGCCTTGGCGCCCGCCTGCGCACCGGCGTGCGCTGGAAGATCAGCGCGGCGATCGCGCTGGTCGGCGCCCTTGTCGCGGTGGCGTTGAGCCTGGTCGTGCACAACGCGGCGCGCGTCTCGATGCTCGACAACGCGCGCGACGTGCAGGACGAGCGGATTCTGTACGCCCAGCGGATCTACGAGACGTCCGGGCGCACCTCGCAGTTCGGCATGAAGGTCGACGACCCCGCGATGCCCAAGGAGCTCCTCGCGAAGGTGCTCGCCGGGCGCCGCGCGACGTACGTGGAGGACGACGGGGGCGGAGTACCCGACATCTGGGCGGCGGTGCCGCTGAGCGACGGCCACATCCTGTCGCTGCACACCCGCTTCACCGACCGCAGCGCCACCGTCATGAGGGACCTCGACCAGGCCCTGGTCATCGGCTCCATCTCGGTGGTCTTCGGCGGCTGCGCGCTCGGCGTGCTCATCGGTGGCCAGCTCTCCCGGCGTCTGCGCAAGGCGGCGACCGCGGCGCAGGAGGTCGCTCAGGGACAGACGGACGTCAGCGTACGAGACGCCATCGGCGGTGTCGTACGCGATGAGACCGACGATCTGGCGCGCTCGGTGGACGCGATGGCCGACGCGCTCAAGCAGCGGCTCGAAGCGGAGCGGCGGGTGACGGCGGACATCGCGCACGAGCTGCGTACGCCGGTGACGGGTCTGCTCACGGCGGCCGAACTGCTTCCGCCCGGCCGCCCGACCGAGCTGGTCAGGGACCGGGCGCAGGCGATGCGCACGCTCGTCGAGGACGTACTGGAAGTGGCGCGTCTTGACAGCGCGACCGAGCGGGCCGAGTTGCAGGACCTGATGCTCGGCGAGTTCGTGACGCGCCGGATCACGGTCCTCAACTCGGACGTGCGGGTGACGGTGGTGCACGAGTCCGAGGTCACCACCGACCCGCGCCGCCTGGAGCGCATCCTGGGCAACCTCCTCGCCAACGCGGCCAAGCACGGGAAGCCGCCGGTCGAGGTCAGCGTCGAGGGCCGTGTGGTGCGGGTCCGCGACCATGGGCCCGGCTTCCCGACAGGGCTCCTGGACGAGGGCCCGAGCCGTTTCCGCACCGGCAGCACGGACCGCGCGGGCGTCGGCCACGGCCTGGGCCTGACGATCGCGGCGGGCCAGGCGCGGGTCCTCGGCGCGAGGCTCACGTTCCGCAACGTTGCCCCCGTGGGCGCGGGCCCCGACGACCCGGCGGAGGGCGCGGTGGCAGTCCTCTGGCTCCCGGAGCACGCCCCGACGAACACGGGCAGCTTCCCGATGCTGCAACTCCCGGACAAGTACAAGTAGCTGCCGTTCGGCTGCAAGTAGCCGCCGTTCCGCTACGAGTAGCCGCCGTTCGGCCTGCGTTGTGGGCAGCGAAAAGCGGAAAACGGGCCCCGCACCAGAAGGTGCGGGGCCCGTTCAGCCGAGGGAGTGGGACCGCAGGTCAGACGGACTCTGCTACCGCTTCCCGCGCCCCAGGTGCGGCGTCCCCAGCCGCGCTCCCCTCGGCCGGCTTCTCGGCCCCGGAGCCCTTGGGCTGCTCGGAGTCGTTGCGCTGCTCGGAGTCCTTCGCCTCGGAGTCCCCGGAGCCCTTGGGCTCGGCGTCCTTCGGCCCGGCCCCCCGCAGGGGAACCTCCTTGACGAAGAACGCCGCGATCAGCGCAGCGATCCCGATGATCGCGCCAAGCAGGAACGCGGAGTGCGTACCGGCCGACACCGCGTGCTGATACGCGTCCCGTACCGGCGCGGCCAGCTTCCGCAGGCTGTCCGCGTCCAGCTGCGCGGACTGCTCGGTGATCTTGCCGCCAAGCTGCCCGGCGCGCTCGGACATCGTGTCCTCGACGCGGCTGTTGAAGAGCGCGCCCATGATCGCGACGCCGAACGAGGAGCCGAGCGTACGGAAGAGCGTGGCCGATGACGACGCGACGCCCATGTCCTTCATCTCGACGCTGTTCTGCGCGACCAGCATGGTGATCTGCATCAGGCAGCCCATGCCCGCACCGAGCACCGCCATGTAGACGCCCGCCATGAACCGCGTGGTGTCGGTGTCCATCGTGGAGAGCAGGAACAGACCGAGGACCATCAGTACGGTGCCGGCGATCGGGAAGATCTTGTACTTGCCGGTGGAGGTGGTGAACCGGCCCGAGAAGAACGAGACGACCATCATCGAGAGCAGCATCGGCAGGAGCAGCAGACCGGAGTTGGTGGCCGACGCGCCCTGCACCGCCTGCTGGTAGAGCGGCAGGAACAGCATCGCGCCGAACATCACGAAGCCGGTGAGGAAGCCGATCACCGCCATCAGCGTGAAGTTGAGGTTGCGGAAGATGTGCAGCGGCAGGATCGGTTCTGCGGCCTTCTTCTGCACGATGACGAAGCTGATGAGCGCGACGACACCGATCGCGATGAGCTCCATGATCACGGTCGAGGTCCAGGCGTACTCGGTGCCGCCCCAGGTGGTGACGAGGACCAGCGAGCTGATGCCGACGGTGAGCAGCGCCGCACCGAGGTAGTCGATGCGCCCCTTCGCCTTCTTCTTCGGCAGGTGCAGTACGGCGGTCACCATGGCGAGGGCGACGGCGCCGAGCGGCAGGTTGATGTAGAAGGCCCAGCGCCAGCCGAGGTGGTCGGTGATGGTGCCGCCGACGAGCGGCCCGCCGATCATGGCGACCGCCATGACGCCGGTCATCATGCCCATGTACTTGCCGCGCTCCCGCGGCGTGACGAGCTCACCGATGATCGCCATGACGCCGACCATCAGACCGCCGGCGCCGAGTCCCTGTACGGCACGGAAGCCGATCAGCTGGCCCATGTCCTGCGCCATGCCGCTGAGCACCGAACCGGCCAGGAAGATGACTATGGAGGTGAGGAAGACGCCCTTGCGCCCGTACATGTCGCCGAGCTTGCCCCAGATGGGCGTCGAGGCCGCGGTCGCCAGCATGTACGCGGTGACGACCCACGACAGGTGCTCCATGCCGCCGAGGTCACCGACGATCGTCGGCATCGCGGGGCTCACGATCATGTTGTCGAGCATCGCGAGCAGGATGGTGACCATCAGCGCCATCATCACGACGCGCACGCTGCGCGGCTGCGGCGCGTCCTTCGCCGGTCCCCCCGGCTCCGTCTGCTCCCCCGTCTGTTTCTTGATCTCCGCCATGTTCCCCACTCCCCGGTTCACCCGACTGCTTGCTGTCACTCGCTTGCCGCCACTTACTTGCCGACCGGCAAGCTGACTACACTGAGGGAAACTAGACCCCTAACTAGCCGGGCGTCAAGTAAGTAAAATCGGGTCCAAGGATTCGAGTCGAGGGAGCCGAGGAGCACCACCATGGTCACGGGCACAGGCGCGGGCACGGGCACGAACACGGGCAGCGGCAAGCAGCAGCGCCGCGGGGACACCCGCCAGCGCATCCAGGACGTGGCCCTCGAACTCTTCGCCGAGCAGGGCTACGAGAAGACGTCGCTGCGCGAGATCTCGGAACGTCTTGGGGTCACGAAGGCGGCGCTGTACTACCACTTCAAGACCAAGGAAGACATCCTCACCAGCATCTTCGAGGACCTGACAAGGCCCATCGACGAGCTGGTGGAGTGGGGCAAGGACCAGCCGCGCACGCTGGAGATCAAGCGGACGATCCTGACCCGCTACAGCGAGATCCTCAAGGACGCGTCACCGCTCTTCCGCTTCATGCAGGAGAACCAGGCGACGATGCGGGACCTGAAGACGGGCGAGACCTTCAAGGACCGCATGATCAGCCTGCTCGACATCCTCAGGGAGCCGGGCACGCCGATGACGACGCAGGTGCGCTGCTTCAGCGCTCTGTTCACGATGCACGGCGGGATGTTCGTGCTCAAGGACGTCGAAGGCGACCCCGAGGAGAAGCGCAAGGCCATCCTGGAGGTCGCCATCGAACTGGTGACACGGGCACACGAGGGCCCCTGAAGAACCGCCCGTAGGACGTCTCGGTCAGACGTCTCGGTCAGACGTTGACGCCGTTGGAGCGCAGGAACGCGACCGGGTCGACCGCCGAGCCGTAGTTCGGCGTCGTACGGATCTCGAAGTGCAGGTGCGGGCCGCTGGAGTTGCCGGTGTTGCCGGAAGCGGCGATGTGCTGACCGGCGCCGACGGCCTGGCCGACGCGCACGTCGATCTTCGACAGGTGCGCGTACTGCGAGAACGTGCCGTTGTCGTGCTTGATCACGATGGCATTGCCGTACGCGGGACCGTCCCCGGCGCCGTTGCCGCCGGCCTTCACGACGGTGCCGTTGTGCACGGCCTCGACGGAGGTGCCGATCGAGACGGCGAAGTCCTGGCCGGAGTGCTTGCTGGACCACATGTTGCCGCCGAGGCCGAAGCCCGCGGAGAGCGTGTACTTGTCGACCGGGTCCTGCCAGGCGATGGCCTTCTTGGCGGCGGCCTGCTTGGCCTTGCCCGCGGCCTTGGCCTGCGCGTCGGCCTGCGCCGAGATCGAGCCGGCGGAGACGCCGGGCAGCGCGCCGCCCTTGGCGGTGTCCGCAGCGGCCGCGACCCCCGACCCGAGAACTGCCGAGGCGCCGAGCCCGACGGTGGCGACGGTGACGACGGCCGTCCGCGTACGGAGCAGGGACAGGCCGGACTGGTTGGACGTGGCGCGCTTCGACATGCGGATGGCCTCCGGGATGGGGAGCGTGTGGCATGCGGCGCATGCCGGGACGTAAGGGCACCCGGCACAAGCCGGGCCATAAAGCGACCCGGCATACGCAGCTCTGCGTCCCGCCGGGTTGGCCATCCCTTGGTAACCCGCACCCGGCCACCCGCCCAAACCCCCCATCTACTACCTAAAGCCGTAGCCATCCACCCGACTTTCTCCCCCTTGACACCCCCAAATTCAGACAATTCCCCCTTCAACTAGTTGCCGGATTCACCCCCGGACGTCGGGTTTAACCCCACTTCGGAGAGGCCCCCCGAGCCAACACCGGCCCTCACCGGAACCCGGCCGCCCCGCCGAGGCGAAGGTCCCGGAGGCCGCAGACCGAAGGTCCTTGCCGCCGCCCCCAGCGCTCCCACTATTCCGCCTAGTACCGGACATAACGCCTGTGCGTCATGTCACCGACCCCCGAGATCCACAACCTCCGGAATGTGACGGGCACTACGCTGCGGCGCATGGATCCCGCGGTCATAGGCGCCCGGCTCGCCTCCGGCGTCGTAGCCCCTCTGATCAAGAAGCTGTTCGTACGGGAGGGACCAGGCGCGGGCCTGGTGGACAGGCCGGTGCGGCTGTCGGGGCTCGTGTCTTTCAGGGGCGAGAAGCGGACCCTCACGGAGAAGGATCTGGCCAAGCTGGCCGGGGACCTGGTCCACCAGGCGTTACGCACCGGCGAACGGGCCATCACCGCCGACGAGCGACAGGCGGTCGTGGACGCCCTGGCCCGCACCCTGCACGCACTGGGCGATCTGTCCTTGAGCGACGTGGAGGCGGTCGAGCTGGGACACACCGCTCTGGCCGCCCGGCTCCGGGACGCGGCCGATGCCCCGGAGCGGGGCCTGTCGGCGGACGCGACGTACTTCTATGAACGGCTGCTCGACACGACGTGCCTGCACATCCTGCAGTTCTTCACGCAGCGGTCGACCTTCGTGGCCGCGACGCTGGTGGCACAGAGCCGTCGGCAGGACGAGCTGATCGCGAAGGTGGACGAGCTGATCGCGCGGAGTCCGCTGCCGGGAGCGGAGGACGTGGCCTTTGAGCAGCGGTATCTCGCGTACGTCGCGAAGAAGCACGGGAAGCTGACGATCTTCGGGATCGATCTGGCGAACTCGCCGGGGCGGTGGCCGTTGGACGCGGCGTACATGTCGCTGGAGGCGACGGAGCGGTTCGGCAAGTATCAGCTGCAGCCCCAGGAAGTGGCCGACGCCCTGGCCGATGCGGGCCCCGCCTACGCTCAGTGGGCGGACCAGGTCGACGAGTCGGCCCCGACGTCCCGCCCCGCCGACCAGGCGCTGGCGGACCACGACCGCGTGCTCCTGCGGGGCGAGGCGGGCTCCGGCAAGACGACGCTGGCGCAGTGGCTGGCGGTGAGCGCCACAGGGGGCACCGTGGATGACGCCCGCATGGCTTACCTCTACGACCGCATCCCCTACGTACTCCCCCTGCGCACCCTCACCCGCCACGGCGAGCGCCTGCCCGCCCCGGCGGACTTCCTCTCGGCGGTCGGCTCCCCGCTGGCCGGGACACAGCCCAAGGGCTGGGAGTCCCGCGTACTGGCGGCCGGCCGCGCACTGATCCTGGTGGACGGGATCGACGAGATCCCGGACTCGGAGCGCACGCGCACACGGGCGTGGCTGAGCGACCTGATCGACGCGTACCCCGGCAACCGGTGGCTGGTGACGTCGCGCCCGTCGGCGATACGTGAGGACTGGCTGGCGGAGCAGGGCTTCACGGAGCTGACGCTGTTGCCGATGAGCCGGTCGGAGGTGGCCGCGTTCATCCACCGCTGGCACGGGGCGGCCCGCACGGGTACGCCCGAGGAGGACGAACCCCTCCTCGCGTACGAGGGCCAGCTCCTGGAAGCGGTAGGGGTGAAGCCGGACCTCGGCCGCCTCGCGACCAACCCGCTGATGTGCGGTCTGATCTGCGCGCTGCACAGGGACCGGCGGGGCTTCCTCCCGCTGGGCCGCAAGGATCTGTACTCGGCGGCGCTGTCGATGCTGCTGATCCGCCGGGACCGCGAGCGCGACATGCACGTACCGGAGCTGAGGGAGGAGCCGCAGCTACAGCTCCTCCAGCGCCTCGCCTACTGGCTGCTCCGCAACGGCCGTACGGTGATGGACCGTTCACGGGCGGAGTCGATCATCGCGGACGCTCTGCCCGCCGTCCCGGAGCTGGCCGCACTGGGCGATGCGCGGGCGGTGTTCGGCCACTTCCTCCACCGCAGCGGGCTCCTCCGTGAGCCGGGACGCGGCACGGTCGACTTCATCCACCGCACGTTCCAGGACTTCCTGGGAGCGCGGGCGGCGCTGGACAACGGAGACTTCGGGGTTCTGGCCCGGCACGCGACGGATGACCAGTGGGCGGACGTCATCCGCATGGCCGTGGCGCAGGCACGGCCGCGTGAGCGAGTGGAGATTCTCCGGGAACTGATCGGTCGGGGCGACAGGGACCCGGACGACCAGGGGCGCAAGCGGGTTCATCTGCTGGCGGCGGCCTGCTTGGAGCATGCGGCGGAGCTGACGCCCGGGGTTCGCAGGGAGGTGGAGCAGCGGATGGCGGCGCTGATCCCGCCGGTCGGACCGCAGGAAGCCCGCGCGCTCGCCAAGGTGGGCACCATGGTGCTCGACCTGCTGCCGGGTCCGGAGGGTCTGAACGAATTCGAGGCCCGTGAGGTGACGATCACGGCGACGCACGTGCAGTCCGAGGCGGCGATCCCGTTCCTCGCCCGGTTTGCGCAGCTCCCCCACCTCGGAGTGCGCAGCCAGCTGATGTGGGCGTGGCATCGATACGAGTGCCGACCGTACGCGGAACAGATCATCGCTCATCTCGACGACGGTGAAACGCACTTCACCATCCACAGCGACGAACAAGCGGCGGAGTTGGAGCGGTTGGGGCTACGACCGAAGCACCTGGACATCAGGGCCGGGGTCTCCCCCGCAGTCGCGTCCCGCCTGCTGACCACCTGCGAGCCCACACTCCTGACGCTCATGATCTGTCCGGCCGACCTCACGACCGAGGCTCTCGACGCACTGAGCGGGCTGGAGCACCTACGCCTGTCAGACATCCAGGAGCCGTGGAGCCTGGCGATGTTTCCTGCCGACGCCCCGGTGCGTTCCCTTGAGCTCATCCGTAGCCACTACTACGCGTGGAGCCCGCACGCCTTCGAAAGGTGGGTCGGGCTGGAGGAGATCTCCTTCGGGGACGGGAGCCCGGACTCCGTCACGGAGTGGGAGGCGCTCACCCGTCTCCCCCGACTCACCTACCTGGAACTGCCGTCCGAGAGCCTTGCCGGCGCCCCTGCCGGGCTGAGCCTGCCGGGCATCACGGACCTGCAGCTGTCTGCCACACGGGACTGGCATACGGCGATGCGCCGCATCGGGCAACTCCTGCCCGGGGTCAAGCGCATAGCCATCGAGGCGTCCAACAGGCAGGGACCTCTCGATGTGGCCCCCCTCGCCCACCACCCGACCCTGGAGAACCTGCAGGTTCCCGTCCCTCCAGCGGTCGGACTTGACGCGTTACCCGCCCGCATCTCGCTGGCCGCGTACCTCAGTGTCAAGATCACCGATTGAGCTGAAACCACACCTCTTTACCGCCACCGGTCGGCGTCACCCCGCAGACATCCGACAACGCGGTCACGAGAAAGAGCCCCCGCCCGTCTTCGTCCTCGGCGGGCGCCCGTCGGGGCGAGGGCAGTTGTGGGCTCCCGTCATACACGCCGATGCGTACGTGGGTCGCGGCGACAGCGGCTCTCAAGTGCACGTCACCCTTGGCGTGCTGAAGGACGTTGGTCACCAGCTCCGACGTACAGAGCGCGGCGACGTCGGCGAGGTGGCCGAGCCCCAGGGTGACCAGCGCGCTGCGCACGAAGTCGCGGCAGATCTTCGGGGAGCTGGCGTCGGCGGGGGCGAACAGGGTGTAGGTCTGGGGGAGTTCGGGCTCGGGCCCGCATGCGGAGTAGTCATGCACGGTTACGCCCATTGAGACGCCTCCAAGGCGCGCGTCGGGGGTTCGCTGTGGGGGTTCGCTGTGACGGTGATTCGCCTGCCCTGCTGAGCGTCGCCCGGCCGCAGTGGCCTACTGCCCCTCGCGAACAAGTCCCCGTCCGGCACGGCAACTTGGATCGGGCAGTGCGCTTCTGCGGTCAGGCAGGGTTGTGCTGCGTCGACAACGAGGCTTCCACCATCAGCGTGTGAGCGTCGCCGTACTCAACGTAAGCAACAACGGCCCACTAGTGCAACCTAGTTGCCTCGATCGGTGGATCCTTCGCGACTAACGCGGCAAACTGAGCCCGAACTCCCAGGAGGTCCAACCTTGGCACTGCGGCTGCGCATCACCGAGCGCCAGCGAAGGCTCGGCATCGAGCTACGGAAGCTGCGCGAGAACGCGGGGCTCAATCTCATCGAAGCGGCTGCGCTGATCGACATGGGGCGTCCGCACCTGACGCACGTCGAGGCGGCCAGGACCGGCATCTCCACGGAACGGCTCCGCACCCTCGTCGGCAAGTACGGGTGCACTAGTAGCCCGTACATCGATGAGCTGGTTCGCATGTCGGAGAGCAACGGCAAGGGGTGGTGGTCGGAGTACCGCAAGGCGCTGCCCCAACAGGTGCTCGACCTGGCGGAACTAGAAGACCGCGCAACTGCCATCGCAAGCTACGAAACGTTGCTCGTCCCTGGGTTGCTCCAAACGGAGCCGTACATGCGCACCCTCTTCCGGAGCGCCCGGCCCGACGCCACACCCGCCGAGATCGACACCCTCGTGAGGTTCCGTCTTGCACGCCAGAGTGTCCTGTCCGGGGAGCGCCCTCCGCAGCTGCATGCCGTCATCCACGAAGCTGCCCTGCGCATGGTCGTCGGCGACCCGCACATCATGCGAAGGCAACTGGCCCACCTGAATGACATCGCCGCCAATCCGCAGGTGACGATCCAGATCCTCCCCTTCGACCAAGGGACGCAGGCGTGGCGAAGCGCCCCCTTCCTGCTCATCGCACCGGGCGTGCCTGGGCTGGAGACCGTCTTCGTCGAGCACCCTGCCGCAGGCATGACCCTGCACGACGCCACCGCCGTGGCCCAGTATCAAGCGACCATCGCCGCGCTGGCCCAAAGCGCACTCCCCGCGCTCGCCCGCGAGGACACACCGGATGGCCATGAGGGGCCCGATTCCTGGGGCCTCGTCCAGCACATCCTGTACACCCACAGCGGAGGACCCCGATGACCGAACTCACCTGGCAGAAGTCGACGTTCAGCGAAGGAGGCGGCGCCAACTGCGTCTACGTCGCCGCAACCCCCGCCACCAAGACCATCCACCTCCGCGAGAGCGACACCCCGGAAACAACCCTCACCACCACACCCCCCACCTTCGCCGCACTGATACGCACCCTCACAGCGAGGACGTACCGATGACGGAAATCACGTGGCAGAAATCCACATTCAGCGAAGCCGGAGGTGACAACTGCCTCTACGTCTCCGCCACTTCCGACGACACCGTGCGCCTCCGTGAGAGCGATGCCCCGGAGACAACCCTCACCACAACCACCGCCGCCCTCGCCGTACTGATACGTACCCTCAAATAGGCCGGCCCCTGACCTACTTGCCGCCTAACGTCAGCGCTCCCCTCCCCCGATGGACACGAGGAGCGAGCGAACGATGAGCCACGTAACGACCGCCCAGCCCGACGGCACCCCCACGTGGATCGACCTCCGCGTGCCCGCGTACGACCGTGCGCTGGAGTTCTACGGCGCGCTCTTCGGCTGGGAGTACTCCGAGGAGCCCACGGAGGGCGGGCGGCGGCGCAGGAGCGCGACATGTCTGCTGCACGGCAAGCCCGTCGCCGGGATCACGCAGGCCGAGGCCATCACAGGCTTCGGATGGAACATGCACTTCGCCACCGCCGACTGCGACGCCACAGCCAAGCGCGTCACGGAGGCGGGCGGCACCCTGCTCAAGGGACCGGAAGAGATCGCAGGCCAGGGTGCCCGCATGGCCGTCGCCGAGGATTCGGTAGGCGCCCGTTTCGGTCTCTGGCAGAGCCACACGCACATCGGCTGCGAAGTCGTGAACGAGCCGGGCTCACTCGTCCGCAACGACATGCGCACCCCGTCCCCCGGGCCTGCCCGGGCGTTCTACAGCTCCGTCTTCGGCTACACCCTGGACCTCAACGACGTCATGCCGGACGCGGACTTCACCTTCCTACGCCGCCCCGACGGCCACGAGATCGGCGGAATCTTCGGCACCCCGGCCGACCCCGCGTCGACCTCCCCCGCATCAATGTGGGCCACCACCTTCGAGGTGGCCGACACCGACGCGGTGGCGCAGAAGGCCACAGCAGGCGGCGGCACATCCACCGCCCCACAGGACATCCCGTACGGCCGCATCGCGACCCTCACCGACCCCGCCGGCAATGAGTTCTCGGTCATCACGAGGCTCTGAACCGCACCGCAGCACGACCGGGGCGGACGCAACCACCCAATCGGGTGATGTGACACCAACTCCCCACCTGTAAAGGCCTCGTACGCAATTCTCGGCCTCATGCGCAAGAACACCGAGGCCAAAGCCGGGATCAAGCCCGACCCCGAGCCCAAGGCCACCGTCCCCGCCCAGCCGCACCCGAACACCCTGCCGTCCTGGTACGGCGACCTCCTGGGCGAGGTCAAGGAGACCGTCGCAGGCGCACGCACCCGCGCCCAACGGGCCGTGAACACCGAACTGGTCCAGATGTACTGGCAGATCGGAAAGCTGATCCTCGTCCGTCAGCAACAAGAGGGCTGGGGCACGAAGGTCGTGTCCCGGCTCGCCGCAGATCTCAAAACAGCCTTCCCGAGCCAACGCGGCTTTTCCCGAAGCAACCTGATGTACATGCACAAGATGGCCCGCACCTGGCCGGACCCAATTGTCCAACAGCCTGTTGGACAATTGCCCTGGGGCCACATCACCGTCCTGATGACCAAGCTCGAAACCCGCCCCGAGCTGGACTTCTACACCGCCGAAGCCGTCCGCAACGGCTGGTCCCGCGCCATCCTGGACCGCTTCATCCACCAGGGTCTTCACCTCACCCAGGGCTCCGCCGCCAACAACTTCGCTGCGACCGTCCCCGAGGGCTCCGACACCCTCAAGGAGCTGGCACGAGACCCGTACCGCCTCGACTTCCTCGGGCTCGACAAGCACCACGCCGAGCGTGAGCTCGAAGAGGCGATCATCGCCGGGATGATCCGCTTCCTCACCGAACTCGGCGTCGGATTCGCCTTCGTCGGCCGCCAGTACCCCGTTGTCATCGGCGGCGACGAATTCCGCATCGACCTGCTCTTCTACCACCTGAAGCTGCACCGCTACTTCGTCTTCGAGCTGAAGACGAAGGACGTACGCCCCGAACACGTCGGCAAGCTCAACTTCTACGTCAGCGTGGTCGATCAGCTGGTGCGCGACCCGCGACGCGACGACGCGACCATCGGCTTCCTCCTCGGAGCCAGCCACAACAAGGCTGCCGTGCAGCTCGCTCTCGACGCCAGCAACAACCCGATGGCCGTCACGTCCTACTCGACGCTCAAGCCGGCGGATCGTGAACTGGTCCCCACCGAGGAGGACTTGTCACGCGTGGTCCAGGATGCCATCGACGGCGTCGAGGCCTGAGAACTACCATCCGCCTGGCCCAGCGAGGGCCGGAATACCCCGCCCTCAGCGGCGAGTTGGGCCAGACATGACCACAGACACGCACTTCGATGCCCACGCCCTGCTCGCGCGGAGCAGCCTCGGCGTACTGGCGACGATCAAGTCCGACGGCCGCCCGCAGCTCTCGCCCGTCATGCCGTCGTACGACCGCTCCGCAGGCGTCATCCGCGTATCGACGACGGCGAAGACCGCGAAGTTCGCCAACCTGCGTCGCGACGCCCGCGCCACGCTGGAGGTGACCAGCTCGGACGGACGCGCCTGGGCCACCGTCGAAGGCACCGCCACCCTCACCGGCCCCGGAACCGACCCGGACGGCCCGGAGGTCGAGGCCCTGGTGGACTACTACCGCGCCGCCGCCGGCGAGCACCCGAACTGGGACGAGTACCGCGAGGTCATGGTCTCCGACCGCAGGGTCCTGATCACGATGACGGTCGACAACGTGTACGGCACCAGCCTGGCCTGATGGAGATGGGGATTGCAGGAAAGTCTCGCGACACGCCGTGCGGGGGCGCGGTCCAGCGGGACTTTCTTGCAGTGCGGCCCAGCGCACCCCTCTCCCTTTCCAACGTATAGCTCACTGGGGGGCTTGCTACAAGCCCCGGCTCCTGCCGCAGAATCGGCGGCCGACAGGCCACATCCTGCGGAAATGGGAGCCCGAAGTGCGAGTGCTGTTGACGAGCTGGGGATCGCGCGGAGACATCGAACCGCTGGCCGCACTGGCCGTGGCGCTGCGCGAGCTCGGCGCGCAGGCGCGGGTGTGCGCGCCGCCGGACGAGGAGTTCGCGGCGCTCCTGGCGCGCGTCGGCGTGCCACTGGTGCCGCTCGGTCCGACCGTGCGCTCGGT
>NZ_JBHTSF010000073.1:0-44276 GCF_042795295.1 Streptomyces sp. NPDC056486 | reverse complement strand
GATTGAGGACGAACTCGGCGAAGCCGGTGATGACGGCACGCACGAGGCCTCCGCCCCCCGTCTTGACCCGCCCTTTACCAGCCCATGAGCCCCCCATCGCCCCACCGTGACGCCCCCGTAAGCACCCCCACCTGGTGAGAGGTGAATCACTGAACGGCTGGGTATCGACAAGGTAAGGCTCAGTTAAGTTAGGTCCGCCTCACCGGCATGTCGGCATCATCCGTGAACCGTCTTGGAGCCCCTATGCGCCCCGTCCGCCTCCCCGTCGCCACTGCCATCGCCGCAGCGGCAGCGCTCACCGCCGTCACGGGCTGCACCGAGAAGAGCGATGCCAAGGGCGGCGGCAACACCGTCGAGGTGACCGCGACCGACGACAAGTGCGAGGTCTCCAAGAACAAGCTTCCCGCCGGGCACGTCGAGCTCGCCATCGAGAACAAGGGCTCCAAGGTCACCGAGGTCTACCTCCTCTTCCCCGACGACCGCATCGTCAGCGAGCGCGAGAACATCGGCCCCGGCACGAAGCAGAAGCTCACCGCCGAGGTGAAGGCCGGGTCGTACGAGATCGCCTGCAAGCCCGGCATGAAGGGCGACGGCATCCGTCAGAAGGTCACCGTCAGCGGCGGCAAGACCGTCAAGCGCGACCCGCGCCTGGACAAGGCCGTCGCCGACTACCGCGCCTACGCGCAGGAGCAGGCCGACGCGACGCTGCCCAAGGTGAAGCTCTTCACCGACGCCGTCCGCAAGGGCGACATCGAGGCCGCGAAGAAGACGTACTCCACCTCCCGCATCGGCTGGGAGCGCACCGAGCCGGTCGCCGAGTCCTTCGGTGACATCGACCCGAAGGTCGACGTCCGCGAGGACGGCCTGGAGGAGGGCCAGGACCTGGAGAAGGACTGGACGGGCTGGCACCGTCTGGAGCGGGCCCTGTGGAAGGACAAGAAGATCGGTGAGCGCGAGAAGGAGCTCGCCACCCGGCTGGACAAGGACCTCAAGGACTGGCAGAAGCGCGTCGGCAAGGCGGAGATCACTCCGACCTCCATGGCCAACGGCGCCAAGGAGCTCCTCGACGAGGTCGCCACCGGAAAGGTCACCGGCGAGGAGGAGCGTTACTCGCACACCGACCTCGTCGACTTCAAGGCGAACGTCGAGGGCGCCGAGAAGGCGTACGGCCTGCTCAAGGGCGTCGCGTCGGAGAACGACCCGGCGCTCACCAAGGAGCTCGACAAGCAGTTCGCGGCCCTGGACAAGCTGCTCGGCGAGTACCGCCAGGGCGGCGGCAAGGACTCGTACACGTTCACGTCGTACGAAAAGCTCGGCAAGGCGGACACCAAGGAGCTGGCGGACGGCGTCAACGCGCTCGCGGAGCCGCTGTCGAAGCTGGCCGCCGCCGTCGCCAAGAACAAGTAGCGGCAGCAAGTAGCGGCAGGGGTACCGGAACGATGACCGAGACCACGAGCGACACCGACAGCAGCAGCGGCGGCAGCAGCGCGTCCGCGCCGGACCACGACGCCAACTCCGGCACTCCTTCACGGCGTTCGCTCCTCGGCTGGGGCGGTGCCGGGCTCGCGCTCGGTGCCGCCGTCACCGGGGGCGCCGTCGCGGTGACCCGGTCCGGGGACGAGGCCGCGCCCGCGGCCTCGGCGGGCGGCGCGGTCCCCTTCCACGGCAGGCACCAGGCAGGCATCGCGTCCGCCGTTCAGGACCGGCTGCACTTCGCCGCGTTCGACGTGAAGACGGACGACCGCGAGCAGTTCGTGCAGCTTCTGAAGGACTGGACGAAGGCCGCCGCGCGCATGACCGCCGGGCACGAGGTCGGTGAGGGCGCCTACGGCGGGCTCACCGAGGCGCCGCCGGACGACACCGGCGAGGCGCTGGGCCTCAAGCCGTCCCGGCTCACTCTCACCATCGGCTTCGGGCCAGGTCTCTTCGAGAAGTTCGGGCTCGACGACCGGCGCCCGGAGGCGCTCGTCGATCTGCCCAAGTTCCCCGGCGACAACCTCGACAGGTCCCGCAGCGGCGGCGATCTGTGCGTGCAGGCCTGCGCGGACGACCCTCAGGTCGCCGTGCACGCCATCCGCAACCTCGCCCGCATCGGCTTCGGCAAGGTCGCGGTGCGCTGGTCGCAGCTCGGCTTCGGGAAGACGTCCTCCACGACGCCGTGGGCGCAGACGCCGCGCAATCTTTTCGGCTTCAAGGACGGGACTCGCAATATCGCGGGGGAGGACGGCTCCGCGCTGGACGAGCATGTGTGGGTCGGCGAGAAGGACGGGCCCGGCTGGATGGCCGAAGGCTCGTATCTCGTCGCGCGCCGCATCCGTATGAACGTCGAGACCTGGGACCGTACGTCGCTCGGCGAGCAGGAGGACATCTTCGGGCGCGACAAGGGCAAGGGCGCCCCTGTCGGCAAGGCCAAGGAGCACGACGAGCCGTTCCTGAAGGCGATGAAGCCGGACTCGCACGTCCGGCTCGCGCACCCGGACACCAACGACGGTGCGCAGATCCTGCGCCGCGGCTACTCCTTCACGGACGGCACCGACGGCCTCGGCCGTCTCGACGCGGGGCTCTTCTTCCTCGCGTACCAGCGTGACGTCCGTACGGGTTTCATTCCGGTGCAGCGCACCCTGGCGCGCTCCGACGCGCTCAACGAGTACATCCAGCACGTGGGTTCAGCGGTCTTCGCGATCCCGCCGGGCGTCCGCGACAAGGACGACTGGTGGGGCCGGACACTGTTCAGCTGAGGGGATCTGACGGACATGTTCGGTAACTACCTGATCGGCCTGCGCGAGGGGCTCGAGGCCAGCCTCGTCGTCTGCATCCTCATCGCGTATCTGGTGAAGACGGAGCGGCGTGACGCGCTGCGGCCCATCTGGATCGGCATCGGCGTCGCGTGTGCGCTCGCGCTCGGCGTCGGCTGCGCGCTCACCTTCGGTTCGCAGGAGCTGACGTTCAAGGCGCAGGAGGCGCTCGGCGGTTCGCTGTCGATCGTCGCCGTCGCCCTGGTGACGTGGATGGTCTTCTGGATGCGGCGTACGGCCCGTCATCTCAAGGCGGAGCTGCACGGCAGGCTGGACGCGGCGCTGCAGATGGGAACGGGCGCCCTGGTCGCCACCGCGTTCCTCGCCGTGGGCCGTGAGGGCCTGGAGACCGCGCTGTTCGTGTGGGCCTCGGTGCGGGCATCGGGCGACGGCACGCCGGGGCCGCTGATCGGCGTGCTCCTCGGCCTGCTCACCGCGATCGCGCTCGGCTGGCTGTTCTACAAAGGCACGGTCCGCATCAATCTGGCCAAGTTCTTCACCTGGACCGGCGCCATGCTGGTGGTCGTGGCGGCGGGCGTCCTCGCGTACGGCGTCCATGATCTGCAGGAGGCGGAGTTCATCGGCGGCCTGCGGAACAAGGCTTTCGACATCAGCGCGACGATCCCGCCGGACAGTTGGTACGGCACGCTCCTGAAGGGCATCTTCAACTTCCAGCCGGATCCGACCGTTGTACAGGTCACGGTGTGGCTGCTGTACCTGATCCCGACGCTCGCGTTCTTCTTCGCCCCGGTAGGGTTCGGGCCCGGGAAGGGGAAGGTGAACGCAACGCATGAGCAGGCTTCCAAGGCAGCGCACTCCGATGCGGGGCGGACGGTCGCAGCGGCCGGTCCGGTACGCGATGGTGGCGTCGACGGTGACCGTACTGACGGTGACGGCGAGCGGGTGCGTGACGGTGCACGGGGAGCGGGAGGTCATCCCGTCGGCGACGAAGGCTGAGGCCGACCGCGCGCTGAACGACTTCCTCACCGCGTACAACAAGGCCGAGAAGGCGTACGACCCGGCGCTGGACGCGGCCCGGGTCACGGGGCCGCTGAGCGCCATCAACCAGGCGGGCCTGAAGGTGCGGGGCGCGCAGAGTCCGGGCGGCAATCCCAAGCAGGTGCCGCTCGAGCTGACGGACGCGAAGTTCTCGATCCCCGAGAAGGCCGGCTGGCCCCGGTGGTTCGTCGCGGACACGAAGTCCAACCGCAGGGGTGACCTGCGCTGGGTCCTCGTCTTCACCAAGGGCAGCAAGGACCAGCTGTGGGAGGCGTCCTATCTGAACCTGGTGGCCCCCGACAAGATGCCCGAGCTGAAGAAGGACAAGGACGGCTGGGCGGAGCCGGTCGAGCTGAACTCGAAGGCCCTGGCGGTGGCGCCGAAGAACCTCGGCGAGCAGTACACGACGTATCTGAAGTCGGGCGGCGACACGTTCGCGCCGGGCGACCACACGTCGCTGTGGAAGGCGGCCAGGGACAAGAACACCAAGCGCCGCGGCCTCGCCATCCAGTACATCGACGAGCCGCTGCACGACGGAGCGTTCGCGCCGGTGGGCCTGCGCACCCGGGACGGCGGCGCGATGGTCTTCTTCTCGACGCACCACTACGAGAAGCAGACCGCGGCGAAGGGCGTGAACCTCACCGTGGATCCCGAGGTGAAGCCTCTCCTGAAGGGCGACGTCAAGCAGTCGATGACGCTTGAGCGCGTCTCCAACCAGCTCGTCATCGACCCCGCGGGGTCGGGCAAGGTGTCGTTCCTGAGCCGCATCCAGGGCCTGACGGGCGCGCGGGGCGAGTAGGCGCGGCCCCGCAGCGGCCGGGCGTCAGCCCCTCAACGGCCAGGCGGCGACGTCGTGCTGGGGCTCGCCCGCGACGCGGGCGCATTCGTCGGTGAGTGTCTCCAGGAGGGTCAGCGGGTCCGGGAGCGCGTGCTCGGGGCCGCGGATCCAGCTGACGGCCAGATCGTCGGGCAGCCGCGCGGGCGGCACGAGGACGTACGAACCGCGGCAGTGCCAGCGCAGGCCGGGGTGTTCGTTCGTCGTCTCGGGGTGGCAGTCCAGCTCACAGGGCCACCACTCGTCCTCGTCCTCCGGGGTGCCACGCGTGAGCGTGAAGAAGAGCATCCGCCCCTCGTCCATGAGCCCCTCGGACTCGGCGACGGGACCCACGTCGATGCCGTCGGCGAGCAGCCTGGCGAGGGCCTCGCGCCCGGCGGCGACCGGCACGTCGAGGACGTCGTGGACCATGCCCGTCGCGGTGATGAAGTTGGCCTGCGGCTGATGCCTGGCCCAGCGCTCGATCTGCCCGCGGTCGGTCGTGGACTGCGTCTGCCAGGCGAAGGAGATGGGGTGCCTGGCGGGGGTCGGACAGCCTATGCGGTCACAGGAACATCGATACGCGGAAGGGTGCGCGGCCGGTGAGAGCGGCAGACCCGCCGCCGCCGCGGCGACAAGGAGGGCCTCGCGGTCCGCCTCCGCACCTGCCGTGTCCTCCGGTCGGGGACGTCGGCGAAGCCACTGGGAAATCCTGCTCTGCCCGCCGGAACGGCGGCCGAACTCCGCGCCCATCAATCCCCTCACCTCGCATGTGTGCCGAGAAGCATGTCCCATGGTCGCACCATCCTGCTCCTCGGGGGGCCAGAGCCCACATCCGGGGTAGCTGGGGTGATGCAAGGCGCAGGGTGACATCGCGCGTCATTGCGTACTAACCGGGGACATACGCCCCTACCGTGTTGGCCATGGTCACCAGGACTGTCCTCACCGGACTATCGGGCCTCATGAGCCTCACCACACTGACCCTCGCCGCACCCGCGGCGAACGCCGGACCCCTCGCCCCGCTCGAATGGGGTGGCGGCCCCCTGACGGTGGAGGCACTCCCCCACGTCACCTACACCGCACACCGCGGCGGCGCCCTGGAGGTGCCGGAGAACAGCATGTCCGGCCTGGTGGCGGCGTACGAGCGAGGCACGGCCCAGGTCATCGACGTCGATACGCGGATACTGCGCGACGGCACGCTGGTGGCCATGCACGACGCGACCCTGGACCGCACGACGACGTCCACGGGTCCGGTGCGCTCGCTCACCCTGCGCCAGTGGAAGAAGGTCAGGCTGCGCCCTGGCGCGGGCCTGCCGGGCAGCTGGCACTCCGAGCGGCCGCCGACGGTCGCCGAGGTCCTCGACCGCTTCGGCGGGCGGATCGTGCTGATGCTGGAGGCGAAGGATCCGCGTGGCCTGCGCTCGCTCGGCAAGCTGATCCGCGCACGGGGCCTGACCCGCTCGGTGTTCGTGAACTCCAACAAGCCGGACGTCGCCCTGCGCGCGCACCGGATGGGCCTGCTCGCGCAGGTGTGGCGCTCCAGGACGCAGATGCGCTCGGACCGGCCCGAGCAGTGGGCCGGGTTCGTCGACGTACTGGACGTGGATCACAAGGCGCGGGACATCGATCTCCTGCGCGCGGTCAACTCCGGGGTCCCCCGGGTGTGGGCGCACACGGTGACCACTCCGGGCCAGCGCGACCGGGCCCTGCGGCTCGGCTGCAACGGTGTGATCACGGACGCGCCGGGGCTGCTTGCGCGGACGCCCGCCAAGGGCGTGAAGGGCGTGGGCGCCGCAGGGCTGAGCGAGAGATGGCCGGTCGACCCCATGTGATCAGCGGGGCGCGATCCCGTGCAGGGCGTACTCGACGAGCTTGTCGCCGTACTCGTGCGTGAGCGGTCCCGTCCGCTGCAGCCAGCGCTGGGCGATCGGGCCCGTCCACAGTTCCAGGGCGATGCGGGGGTCCACCTCGGGGGCGACCTGGCCGGCCTCCTGGGCGATCCGCAGGCGCTTCACGTAGAGCTGGAGCGAGGGTTCCAGGAGCTTCTCCACGTACTCGGCGCCGATCTCGTCGTTGAGCATGCCCTCGGCGGCGAGCGCCCGGTAAGGGGCGTCGTACTTGGGGTTCTTGAGCTCGTCGATGGTGGCCCGGACGACGTATTTGAGGTCGGCCTCCAGGTCCCCGGAGTCCGGAATCTCGTACTCCAGCTCATGGCCCGCTTCGGTGCTCGCCTCCACGCTCGCCTGCGTACCGAGGTCGATGAAGGCGTCGAGCAGGACCGCCCCCTTGGAAGGCCACCAGCGGTAGATCGTCTGCTTGCCCACGCCCGCCCGGGAGGCGATGGCCTCGATCGTGAGCTTGGCGTAGCCGACCTCGGAGACGAGTTCCAGGGCGGCGTCATAGATCGCGCGGCGCGAGCGTTCGCTGCGGCGCTTGGAGTCAGGGGCGGATTTCGTGGCCATGCCGTCGAATGTAGCAGCGAACGAGCCGAGACGTACCGTCTCATTAACGCTTGACAAGACGCTCTGTCTCGCGCAAAGTACTCCAAGAAGCGAGACGAGACGTCTCGTGGGAGTCGTTGACAGCTCTCGACACGGAGGTACGCACATGACGCGAGGCGGAGCAGGAAACATGCTGGGCGTGGGCGGTACGCGCACCAACCTCTCCCGCAAGGCACTGCGCGGCGGGGGCCGGGGCGCTCAGGTCGGCGGCGGGCTCAGCCCGCAGGCGCAGAAGCGTGAGCTGCTGCGCAAGTTGCAGGAAGGCCGCTCGGCGCGCGACGAGTCATGAGGCGGGGACGTGGATGGCGTCTTAACCATCCGCGGACCCGGGTTGACCACTCGTCGAACCACCCGTTCAGATCACTGCGCGAGGGCTCCTCAGACCGCACCATGGGCACAACTGACCCGCTATGGGCAGGAACTGACCACCGCGGTACGTGAGGAGCCCTCGTTGAGTCGATTTCCTCGTCGCGCCACACCCCGGCGCTATCTGATGTGCTCACCCGCACACTTCAAGGTCACGTACTCCATCAACCCATGGATGGACCCCTCGAAACCGGTCGACGTCCCCCTGGCCATCGCCCAGTGGGAGGACCTGCGCGACCGCTACCGCTCGCTCGGCCACACCGTCGAGGAGCTCACCCCGCGTCCGGGTCTGCCGGACATGGTCTTCGCCGCGAACGGCGCGACCGTCATCGGGGGCCGCGTGCTCGGCGCGCGGTTCGCCTACCCCGAGCGCGGCCCCGAAGCCCTCGCCCACCTGGAGTGGTTCCGGGAGCACGGCTTCACGGACCTCCACGAACCCACGCACGTCAACGAAGGCGAGGGCGACTTCGCCGTCACGTCCTCGTACGTCCTGGCAGGACGCGGCTTCAGGGCCAGCCCCCTGTCGCACGGGGAGGCACAGGAGTTCTTCGGCCGCCCTGTGCTCGGGCTCGATCTCGTCGACCCCCGCTACTACCACCTCGACACGGCGCTCGCGGTGCTCAGCGACACGGGGGACGCGACGGACGACGTCATGTACTACCCGCCCGCGTTCTCGGCGGGCAGCCAGGCGGTCCTGCGACGCCTCTTCCCCGACGCGCTCATCGCCGATGAGCCGGATGCGGTGGCCCTCGGGCTCAACGCGGTCTCGGACGGCCTGCATGTGCTGCTCCCGCAGGGCGCGATCGGCCTCTTCGCACCGCTGCGGGAGCGTGGCTACGAACCCGTCGGCATGGATCTGAGCGAGCTGCTCAAGGGCGGCGGCAGCGTGAAGTGCTGCACGCAGGAGCTGCGCGGCTAGGACCCTAGGGGGTGTCCTGGTGGGGCGGCGGCCAGGCGTCGCCCCACTCCGCGTCGCGGGCCGCGCGGTACAGCGGTCCGTGGCGCTTGGTCACCGTCTCCCGGTGCAGCGTCTCGTCCGCCGCGCACAGGTCGAGCAGGACCTGGCCCTTGCGGATCTGCGGCTTGCGCACGACACGCTTCGGCGCCGTATCGGCGTCGAAGCGGACCGCCGCCACGTAGCTGAACTTCTCGTCCTCGTACGCCAACGAGCCGCCCTTGACCTTCCGGTGCAGGGACGAGCGGCTGACGCGGGCGGAGAAGTGGCACCAGTCGTCGCCGGGCACGATGGGGCAGGCGGAGCTGTGCGGGCAGGGAGCGGCGATACGGAAGCCGGCGGCGATCAGCCGGTCCCGTGCCTCGATGACGCGCAGGTAGCCGTCGGGGGTGCCGGGCTCGATGATGACGACGGCCTGAGCGGAGGCTGCCGCCGCCGCGTCCACGACCGAGCGGCGGTCGCTCTCCGTCAGCTCCCCGAGCACGTACGACACCGTGACGAGATCAGTGCTCTCGATGCTGAGCGCCGATCCGATGCGAGAGCGCTGCCACTGCGCCGCCTTCAACCACGGGTTCGCGGCGGCCAGTTCACGCCCCAGGGCGAGAGCGGGCTCGGCCCAGTCGAGAACAGTGACGGGCCGCTCCCCGTCCCAGGTCGCACTCACCGCCCAGGTCGCCGCACCGGTCCCGCCGCCGACGTCCACATGACTGCCGGGCGCCCACCCGGCGGGCGCCGCGTCGGCGAGCGCCCCGAGCGCGGAACGCACCGCCTCGAAGGTCGCGGGCATCCGGTACGCGGCATACGCGGCGACGTCCGCGCGATCACGCAGGATCGGCGCGTCGGTAGGCGTACGTCCCCGGTAGTTGGCGATCAGCCGGTCAACGGCTTGCGCGGCCTGCTTGGGCGGCAACCCGCCGACAAGCCCCGCGAGGGCACTGCGCAGGGTCTCGGCCGGGGATGCCGAAGAAATCGGGGCGTTCACCCCGTGATTCTACGGGGGCGCGGGAACGAGAGGCGTACCCCCACCGGGCCCCGTAAGGGGCGCGGGGAACTGCGCGACAAGCCCCCACCGGCCCGCGGAAGAACCACCGCACCCCAGCAGAGCGCTCACCGCACCGCCGCCCGGGCCAGCCGGGTCGCGGCCCGTGCCCGAGGCCCGCTGTCGGCAACCCCGCGCCGCGGATGCACCGTATTCGCCAGCAGAACCAGGAACGTGTCCGTCGCGGGGTCGATCACCAGCGACGTCCCCGTGAACCCCGTATGGCCCGCCGCACCGCGCCCCGCGAGATCCCCCATGAACCACGCCTGGTCGACCCCGAAGCCGAACCCCGGCGGCGTCAGCATCAGCTCCACGAAGTCGGGGCCGAGGATGCGCGCCTTGCCGTACGAGCCGCCGCAGAGCAGCGCGCGGCAGAAGACCGCGAGGTCACGGGCGGTGGAGAAGAGCCCGGCGTGGCCCGCGACGCCGCCGAGCGCCCAGGCGTTCTCGTCGTGCACCTCGCCCCGCAGCATCCCCCGGTCGGCCTTCGCCCAGGGCCTGCGCTGGTCCTCGGTGGCCGCCGCGTCGGGGCGCGGCCCGAAACCGGTGGCCGCCATGCCGAGCGGCCGGGTGATGCCCTCGCGCACGAGGACGTCGAGCGGGCGGCGCGTGAGGCGCTCCAGGACGTGCTGGAGGAGCAGCATGTTCAGGTCGGAGTAGAGGTGCTCGCCCGGCGGCCTTGACGGGGCCTCCGCACGCAGGGCGGCGAGGCGCGCCGCGTCGTCGGGGCAGTCGTAAAGGGGGAGTTCGGGCCGCAACCCCGAGGTGTGCGTGAGCAGCTGGCGCACCGTGACGCCGTGCTCGGCAGCCCCGCTGAACTCGGGGACGTACGCCGAGACCAGCGCGTCGATGCCGAGCGTGCCCCGCTCCAGCTGCTGCATCGCGGCGACCGTCGTGAACAGCTTGGTGAGCGAGGCCAGGTCGAAGGGGGTGCCGGTGCGGGTCAACACCTGCTGCGCGGGCGGCAGTTCGACGCCCACGTCCTTCTCCGGGTCGTACGCGGCGTACCGCACCGCACGGCCCACCGCCTCCTCGACGGCGATCACCGGCCCGCGTCCGGCGAGTACGACGGCGCCGGAGCACCAGGGTCTCTCGCCGCGCGTAAGGGCGCGCACCTCGCGTACGAGGTGGCCCATCTCTTCCGTGTCGAGCCCCGCGCGGTCCGGCGTCCCGGCGCGCAGCAGGCGTGGCGCGGTCAGTGGTCCGTCCCCTCCCGGTTCGGCCTGGCCGAGTGCTGCCAGGGGCGGCACAGTCCCATGAAGCAGCCGATGGCCGCCAGGGCGCAGACGAGCTGGACGACGGCCATCGGGACAGCCGTGGCCTCGCCCGCGATGCCCACGAGGGGCGACGCGATCGCGCCGATGAGGAACGAGGACGTGCCGAGCAGCGCCGACGCGGAGCCCGCGGCGTGCGGGGTGCGCATCAGGGCGAGGGCGTTGGTGTTGGGCATCGCGAGGCCCATCGCCGACATCAGGACGAAGAGCCCGGCCGCGACGGGGAACAGGCCGACGTCGCCGAAGACGCCCGACGTCATGAGGAGCAGCGCGGTCGCCGCGAGGGTGATCACGACGAGGCCGAAGGTGAGCGCCTTGTCGAGGCTGACCCGGCCGACGAGGATCTTGCCGTTGATCTGGCCGACGGCGATCAGGCCGATGGAGTTCACGCCGAAGAGCAGGCTGAAGGTCTGCGGGGACGCCCCGTAGATCTCCTGGATGACGAACGGCGAAGCGGAGATGTACGCGAAAAGCGTGGCGAACGCGAAGCCGCCCGCGATCATGTACCCGGCGAAGACGCGGTCGGCGAGGAGCGACTTCATGGTGCGCAGCGCCTCGACGGTGCCGCCGCTGTGCCGGTCCTCGGGGGCGAGCGTCTCGGGGAGACACCGCCAGACAAGCGCTGTGAGGGCGATGCCGATCACGGTGAGCACGACGAAGATGCCGTGCCAGTCGGTGAAGCGCAGGACCTGGCCGCCGATGAGGGGCGCGACCACCGGGGCGACTCCGGAGATCAGCATGAGGGTGGAGAAGAAGCGGGCCATCTCCACGCCGTCGTAGAGATCGCGTACGACGGCACGGGCGATGACTATGCCTGCGGCGCCCGCGAGGCCCTGCAACAGGCGGAAGCCGATGAGGAGTTCGACGGTGGGCGCGAACGCGCAGATCGCGGTGGCGAAGATGTAGACGAAGAGCCCGATGAGCAGCGGTCTGCGCCGCCCCCACTTGTCGCTCATCGGCCCGACGACGAGCTGCCCGAGCGCCATGCCGGTGAGGCAGGCGGTGAGGGTCAGCTGCGCGGTCGCGGCGGAGGTGTGCAGGGTGCGGGTGACCTCCGGGAGCGCCGGCAGGTACATGTCCATGGAGAGCGGCGGGACCGCGGTGAGGCCGCCCAGGGCGAGGGTGACGAGCAGGCCGGTGCGGCGCTGGGCCACGAGGGCCGGAGCGGCGGGGGCAGCGGAGGCGGGGACAGCCGGGGCGGGGCCGGGCTCCGCTGTCCGGGACTGCCGTATGAGGGGGCCTTTGGACCCACTCGTGGTGCGGCTGCCGTGCTCCGGCATGCGGATTCCCTCCCGATTAGGCGTGCGATTACCTATGCTCTCAGCTCAGCTGTGCTGGTTGAGACCATTTTCGCGGTATGGACAGGGGCCCCAGTGGTGAAAGACAACCTCGAACCCGTGCGTTGGGGCATCCTCGCGACGGGCGGGATCGCCGCGTCGTTCACGGCGAACCTCCTCGACATGCCGGACGCGGAGGTCGTCGCGGTGGCGTCGCGGACCGACGCTTCGGCGAAGGCGTTCGCCGAGCGGTTCGGGATACCGCGCGCGTACGGAGACTGGGACGCGCTCGCCGAGGACAAGAACGTCGACGTCGTGTACGTGGCGACGCCCCACGCGTCGCACCGGGCTGCGGCGGGTCTCTGCCTGGACGCGGGCCGCGCGGTGCTCTGCGAGAAGGCGTTCGCGCTGAACGCGCGCGAGGCACAGGAAATGGTGACGCTCGCCCGGCGGCGCGGCCTCTTCCTGATGGAGGCCATGTGGATGTCCTGCCATCCGCTGGTCAGGCGGCTGAAGGTGCTGGTCGACGAGGGGGCGATCGGTGAGGTGCGGACGGTGCAGGCCGACTTCGGGCTTGCGGGCCCCTTCCCTTCCTCGCACCGTCTCCGGGACCCGGCGCAGGGCGGTGGTGCGCTGCTCGATCTCGGGGTGTACCCGGTGTCGTTCGCGCACCTGCTGCTCGGGGAGCCTTCGGAGGTGACCGCGAGAGCAACGCTCTCGGATGAGGGCGTTGATCTCCAGACAGGGATGCTGCTCTCGTGGGAGAGCGGTGCTCACGCTTTGTTGCACTGCTCCATCAACGCGGGCACCCCGGTCGGCGCCTCCGTCACCGGTTCGCGGGGCCGCATCGACGTACCGGACGGTTTCTTCTTCCCGGAACGCTTCGTCCTGCACCGTGACGGCCGTGAGCCCGAGGAGTTCACCGCCGCCCCCGAGGACGGCCCCCGCGACAGCCTCAAGCACGAGGCCGCCGAGGTCATGCACCGCCTGCGCGCGGGCGACACCGAGTCCCCCCTCGTCCCCCTGGACAGCACCCTCGCGGTGATGCGGACCCTGGACGCGGTGCGGGAACGGATCGGGGTGCGCTACCCGGGCGAGTGAGCGCACCCCCGCGGCCCCGCATCCCGGTATCCCCGCGGGGTTACGCGGGCTTCAGGCCCGGGTTCCCCGCCTCCGTCACGAAGGAAGCCGCCGTCGTGATCGCCGCCCCCGGCGTCGTCACCGCCGACACCGTCTTGAAGTCGGCGCGCGCGGACTCCAGGCCCAGGTCCACGGTCACATATCCACGGCGCCCGTTGTAGAACTTCATGTGCGGGTTGGCCTTGGTGTAGGTGTCCCAGGTCGGAAGCTTCTCGGCGCCGTCCTTGCCGCTCGCGACGGACGTGGCGACGAGCTCCGTGCCGACCGTCTTGGACGCCTGGTCGTCGAAGTCGGCCTTGATGTCGTAGGCGTACCCGACGTGCACGTCGCCCGTGAGCACCATCAGGTTCTCGATCCCGGCCGACTTCGCGCCCGCGAGAACGCGGTCGCGGGAGGCCGGGTAGCCGTCCCAGGCATCCATGCTGACCTTCGCCACCGCGTTGAGGTCGAGCTTCCGCTGCGAGAAGTTGACCTGCTGCGGCACGACGTTCCACAGCGCCTTGGAGCTGCGCCAGCCGTCGATGAGCCAGCGCTCCTGGGTAGCCCCTGTGATGGTGCGCCTGGGGTCCGTGGACTCCGGTCCCGGCACGTCGACGCCGTCGCCGTATGCCTGGTCGGAGCGGTACTGCCGGGTGTCCAGGATGTCGAACTGCGCGAGCCGACCCCACCGCAAACGGCGGTAGAGCTGCAGGTCAGGCCCCACGGGCTGCTGTGGCCTTCGCAGCGGCAGGTTCTCCCAGTACGCGCGGTAGGCGGCGGCTCGGCGCACGAGGAACTCGGCGGGCGGGTTGCCGTTCTCGTCGAGGTCGTCCGCGTAGTTGTTCTCGGTTTCGTGGTCGTCCCAGGTGACGACGAAGGGGTGCGCGGCGTGCGCGGCGCGCAGATCGGGATCGGTCTTGTAGAGGGCGTACCGCAGGCGGTAGTCCTCAAGCGTCTGCGTCTCGCGGTTGAAGACGGCGGGCAGCGTGCGGTCGGTGTAGTTGCGGGCGCCGCCGGCCGAGTTGACCGCGTACTCGTAGAGGTAGTCGCCGAGGTGGAAGACGACGTCGACGTCGTCCTGCGCCAGGTGTTTGTACGCGGTGAAATAGCCGTCGTGGTACGCCTGGCAGGACACCGCGGCGAGCTTCAGGGAGCTCACCTTGCTGCCGGACGCGGGCGCGGTGCGGGTCCGGCCCGTCTCGCTGATCCACTTCCCCGTCTTGAACCGGAAGTAATAGGTCCGCCCCGCGCCCAGGGAGCCCACCTCGACGTGCAGCGTGTGGTTGAACTCGGGGTGGGCGATCTCGTAGCCGCGTCTGACGACACGCTGGAAACGGGCGTCGCGGGCGAGCTCCCACTCGACGGCGACGCGCTGGTTCGGCAGACCGTTGCCCGGTTCGTACGGGGACGGGGCGAGGCGGGTCCAGAGCAGGACCGAGTCGGGCTGCGGGTCGCCGGACGCGATGCCGAGCGTGAACGGATCGTCGGCGATCTTCCGCGCGTCCATCTCGGCGGCGCTCGCCGCGCCCGCGGTCGGCAGGTTGGTGGCGAAGGCGAGCGCGGCTGCGGCGCCGGTGACGGTGAGGAAGCGCCGGCGGCCCACGTGGCCGGCGGCGGCTCGGAGCTCTGCTGTGTCCTGCTGGCCTGCTGGTGTCATGTGGCCCTCCCCTGACGATTGGTGTCTTCTGCATGCAAGTGGTGGGGGAAGACGCGCGACTGTCGCGTACACAACACCTGCATGGCGGACGGATGATGTCCGCATGGACGCCCCTCCCGTACGCTGCGGGGCCATGAACGCAGAGCTAACTGGGCATCCGACCGAGCAACCAAGGACCGCCGTGGTGACCGGCGCGGGCTCCGGAATCGGCAGATCCGTGGCGGTGGAGCTGCTGCGGGCCGGATGGTCCGTGGCGCTCGCGGGGCGCCGCACGGAGACACTGGAGGAGACGGCGGCGATCGCCGCGGGGGTGTCGGAGGGCGCCGCGGTGCGGCCCGTGCCGCACGCCGAGGGATCCACCGAGGTGAACGCCCCGGCCAGGACCGACGCGCTGTGCGTACGCACCGACGTCTCGCGGCCCGAGGACGTGGCCGCGCTCTTCGCCGCCGTGCACGACCGCTACGGCCGTCTCGACCTCCTCTTCAACAACGCCGGTACGTTCGGGCCCGGCGGTGTCCCGGTCGACGAGCTGGAGTACGACGCGTGGAGGCACGTCGTCGACACGAACCTGCACGGGGCGTTCCTGTGCGCGCAGGCGGCCTTCCGGCAGATGAAGGGGCAGGACCCGCAGGGCGGCCGGATCATCAACAACGGCTCCATCTCCGCGCACGTCCCGCGCCCGCACTCCATCGCGTACACGGCGACGAAGCACGCGCTGACCGGCCTGACGAAGTCGCTCTCCCTGGACGGCCGTCCCTACCGGATCGCCTGTGGCCAGATCGACATCGGCAACGCGGCGACCGACATGACCGAGCGGATGCGGGACGGAATCCTGCAGGCCAACGGCGAGTTGGCGCCCGAGCCCGTGATGGACGTGTCGGACGTGGCGCGGACGGTGCGCCATATGGCGGAGCTGCCGCTCGAGGCGAACGTGCAGTTCGCGACGGTGCTCGCGACGAACATGCCGTTCGTCGGGCGGGGTTAGGCGCCACCGGCGTCCGCCGCACTTTTGTGGCCGACCGTGACCCCACCCTCACGGTCGGCCTATATCTTCACAAACGGAATAGCAAGAACCGCGCCAATTACGCGCATCGCACCCCGTATGCTCAGCGTGCCCTCCACGAGAACTCCACATTCAGAGCACACACGGAGCACACCTTGCGCATACGTTCCGCCGTCCCGGCCGTTCTCGCCGCCGCCGCGCTTTCGGCCTCACTGCTCGCCGCGTCCCCCGCGACCGCGGCCACGGCCGCGCGCCACCAGGGCGGGCTGCACCTCGGGTACATCCAGTTCGACAGCCCGGGCCGGGACACCCGCTCCAACTCCTCGCTGAACGCGGAGTGGGTGAACATCCACAACAACTCCGGCTCGGCGGTCCAGCTCAAGGGCTACAAGCTGAAGGACAACACCGGCTACACGTACACCTTCGGCAGCTACAAGATCGGCGCCGGCAAGACCGTCAAGGTCCGCACGGGCAAGGGCACCAACGCGTCCGGCGTCCGCTACTGGGGCCGCGGCTCGTACGTCTGGAACAACACCAGCGACAAGGCCCGCCTCATCAAGCCGAGCGGTTCGCTCAAGGACTCCTGCTCCTGGACGAACAGCAACCCCGGCTACAAGAACTGCCACTGACGGCACCTGACTGCCGCTACCGACTGCAACTGACTTCTGCGGTCGGCCACTTGCCACTGTGAATGGGGAGGGGTGCAGGGCAGCCGCTCCGTGACGGCCGGTCGGGGGCCCGCGCTGGGAGGCGGCGGGGATGACCGGGGCCACGGAACGGTTGCCCTGCGACAGGCACTGGTGCCGAACGGACTGCTCCCGGCTACTCCCGGCTACTCCCGGTCCGTCCCACGCACCTCACGCAGGATGCGCTCGACCTCCGCCAACTCCCCTGCGGTCAAAGCCCCGTACTCCATCGCCCCCACGTTCTCCTCGACCTGCGCCACGGTCCGGAAGCCCGGCACCGGTACCGCCATCGGGCTCCGTGCCCAGAGCCAGGCGAGCGCCCCCTGCGTGAGACTCCGTCCGCCGCCGGTCAGCACGGACCGCACGGCGTCCACCCGCCCCAGCCACTCGGGATCGGCGCCCCCACCCGTGCCGAAGCCAGGCAGCCAGGCGGGCGGTGCACTGCGGATGTCCCCGGCCTCCGGCACCCGCCCGGCGCTGAACTTCCCGGTGAGCAGCCCCATCGCCAACGGACTCCGCAGCACGCTCGCCAGGCCGAGCTCCTCGCAGAGGGCCAGCATCTCCGGCGCGTCCTGCAGCACATTGCAGCGATGCTGCACCGCCGCGCAGTTCGGCCCCTCGGCGAAGATCGCCGCCCGTGCCGGATCGTCCGTACTCCACCCGTACGCCCGGACGAGCCCCTCCCGCACGAACTCTTCGCAGGTGTCGCGGAGTTGCGCGGCTCGCTCCGGGTCCGCGTCACCGAGGTGCAGCTGGTAGAGGTCGACGTGGTCCGTGCCGAGCCGCTTCAGCGAAGCGGTCAGCGCACGGCGCGCGTACGCGACCGAGTCGTCCGCGCCTCCGACCGCTGTCCGCTTCTCCTCGTCGAAGAGGTGCCCCCACTTCGTGGCGATGACGACGTCGTCACGCCGCGCGCCGAGAGCACGCCCCAGGACACGTTCGCTGTGCCCGGTCCCGTAGTTGTCCGAGGTGTCGAAGAAGTTCACGCCGAGATCCACGGCCCGCCGGATCGCCCGCACCGACTCCTCGTCGTCGACCGCACCCCAGCCGAACGGTTGCCCGTCGGGCCCCGACCACTCGCCGCCGATGGCCCAGCAGCCAAGACCGAGCGCGCTGACCTCGATGCCGCTGCGCCCCAATGTCCTACGTGTCGTCTCCATGCCCACGGACGCTAGGAGTTGAAGCGCACGCGAAGGCAAGCCCTCGCGCGAAACACGTCACTCGGTACTGCTCCAGAACCCGGTACTGCTTCGGGACCCGGTGCTGCTTACTGCTTCAGGCCTGGCCCGTCTCGAACCGGGAGACCTTCCCGCCGTCGACGGTGAACTGCCACCTCGTCCGCATCTCTCCCCACGTGTCGTTGCGGAACGTGACGATCAGCGCCCGCCCGCCGTCCGACTCGTTCTCCACGTCCATGTGGCCGTGCGAGGAGAAGATCTCGCGGTCGGTCCAGTCGGCGATGTTCCGGTCGGAACCGTCGTCGGACATGGCCGCGTCGGGCGTGAGGACCTCCTGGAAGGCGGCCTGGTCGTGGGAGTTAACGGCAGTGACGAAGGCCCGGACCGTCGGGTCGGAGAGCCGGTTTACCTGAATGCTCATGCGCCCACGGTCACATCGGCCGCCCCGCACCGCCACCGGACGGGGTCACCCGTACGGCCGATTGAGCCAGGTGCGCGGCGAGGCTCTGACGGACGGTGGGGTGACGAGCACCGACACACACGCACTCACCCGTCCCCACTCACCGTCCCCGCACCCCTCACCCCGTACCCCTCGCCCCTCACTCCAGGAGACAGCGCCATGACCAGTTCCTGCTTCGACCGACGCGACCTGGGCCTTCTCCTGCTCCGCGTCACCACCGGCGGAGTCCTCGCCGCCCACGGCGCCCAGAAGCTCTTCGGCTGGTTCGGCGGCCACGGTATTGAAGGCACCGGTGCCTTCATGGAGTCCATCGGCTTCGCGCCCGGCAAGGCGAACGCCGTCATCGCCGGGCTCGCCGAGGCGGGCGGCGGCACGCTGCTCGCACTCGGCCTCGCGACCCCCGCCGCCGGTTCCGCGGCGGCGGGAGCCATGGCAGGGGCGACCGCGGTACATGCCCCCAACGGTTTCTTCAGCCAGGGCGGCGGCTACGAGTACCCGGCGTTCCTCGGCACCGTCGCCGCCGCCCTCGCCGTCACGGGCCCCGGCGCCTACTCCGTCGACAGCGCGCTCGGCCACTCCTTCAACCGCAACTGGATGGTGCCGGCGGCTCTGGCGGGCACGGCCGTCGGGGCGCTCGTGTCGGTGGGCTCACGGGCGAGGAACGTACGCGAACAGCAGAGCCAGGCAGGCCAGGAAGAGGCCTGACCGCCCCCTCACGGCGTACGTGATTGCCTGCACCCCATGATTGTCTGGATCAACGGAAGTTTCGGCGCGGGCAAGACGACCACGTCCAAGGCACTGGTCGGCCTGATCCCCGGATCGCGCGTCTTCGACACCGAAGAGGTCGGCCACATGCTGTACCACGTCCTCGGCCCGCTCCAGGAGGGGGGCAACTTCCAGCACTGGCCGCCGTGGCGGAGCCTCGTCGTCGAGACGGCGCGGCAGCTGCTCGCGTACACGGGCGGAACGCTGGTCATTCCGCAGACGGTCCTGGTCGAGGAGTACTGGGCGGAGTTGAGCGAGGGCCTCGGCCAACTCGGCGTACCCGTACGGCATTTCGTACTGCACACCGACGCACAGACCCTCACCCGGCGCATCGAGGCGGACACCCCGGCGATCGTCCGCTGGCGCCTGGACCACGTGGCCGTGTATCAGGCCGCCCTGCCCTGGCTGCGGCACGCGGCCGAGGTGATCGACACGACGGACACGCCGCCGGACGAGGTAGCACGGCTCATCGCGGCGAAAGTCGCTGTCACCGGTTCGAGTTGACGGGATAGCGTCCTCATCCATGACCGAGACCACCGCCCCGGACGCCCCGGACCTGCCGCCCCGCCTCGCCGGCCTCACCTTCCACGGCCCGCTTTCGGAGGCGCGGGCCGCACGCCTCGTCGAGCGCGTCGCGCCGGGCACCGGCTCCGGCTCCGTCCTCGATATCGGCTGCGGCTGGGGCGAGTTGCTGCTCCGTGTCCTCGATGCCGCCCCGGACGCCACCGGCGTGGGTGTCGACCTGTCGGCCGAGGACCTGGCCAGGGGCCGCGCCGCCGCCAAGGAGCGCGGCTTGGCCGAGCGGGTCTCGTTCGTCGAGGAGTCGGCGACGGACACCACCCTCGGCCCCGCCGACCTCGTCCTGTGTCTTGGCTCCAGCCACGCGCTCAGCTCCGCCGAGCCGCCCGGCCACACCGACGCGGCCCTGCGCGCGCTGCGCCGCCTGGTCAGCCCCGGCGGCCGCGTCGTACTGGGCGAGGGCTTCTGGCAGCGCACCCCCACCCCCGCCGAACTCGCCGGGATGTGGCCGGATGCCCACGCCGGCGAGCATCTCTTCCTGGGCGACCTCGTGGACGCGGCGATCGCCGCCGGGTTCCGCCCCCTGCGGGTGGAGACGGCGAGCACGCAGGAGTGGGAGGAGTTCGAGTCCGGCTACCGCACGGACGTGGAGGAGTGGCTCGCCACGCACCCCGACCACCCGCTGGCCGCCGAGACCCGCGAGAAGACGGACCGCCAGCGCAACACCTGGCTGCGGGGCTATCGCGAGGTGCTCGGACTGGCCTATCTGACCTTGATGCCGGTGGCCTGAGGACGGCCATCGGACTCGGCGGGCACGGCCGCCCCGGTGTCGAACCACGCCTGGGCCAGCGCGTCGAGGGTCGGCTCCGGTGGGGCGGGCAGCTCCCGCAGATACCAGGGGAGGTTGCTGTAGACGTGGAGCAGGGTGTGGGCGAGAAGTTCACGGGGGTCGAAGGTGCGGCCGTAGGCCCGCGTGAAGCGGCCCAGGAGACCCGGCTCCGCGCGCGTGACGAAGAGCCCGACGCCCACGAAGTCGTACGCCCTGTCCCCGATCATGGCGGGCTCGAAGTCGAAGAGCCCCGTGAGCCCGAGCCGACCGTCGGCGGCGGGGCCGACCAGCAGGTGTTGGCGCATGAACTCGGTGTGCAAGAGAGTGCGCGGCGCGTCGGCGCACAGCGGCGCCGCGTCCAGGAAATCGGGGATCTGCTCCACCCAGCTCTCCGGCAGCCCGCACTTACGCTGCCGCGCGACGGCCCCGGCACGCTGCCTGCCGAGGAAGTCTCCCCAGTCGCCGGGCCCGAGCACATCGTCGAGCGGCCCGGGGTCCACGGCGTGCAGCGCGGCGAGCGCCTCACCGGCCTCGGTGACCAGGCGCTCCCGGTCGGCGCGCGGGATGCGCGGCCAGGCGGCGGCGAGGTCATCGCCGGGCAGCCGGGACATCAGCACGTAGCGCCAGCCGTTCTCGTACGCCCCTGCCGCGTGCACCCGAGGTGTGGGGACGGGCAGCCGCCCCTGAAGATGGCTCAACACCCGCTCCTCCACGATGCCGTCGTCGGCGGCGGCACCGGGAAAGAGCTTCAGTACGAGGTCGTCCCCGACGGCGTAGACGGGCTGCGTCCCCTCCGTGAAACGGTCGAGCGGCACTCCCGCGAGGCCGAGCCGGTCGCAGAGGTCCTCGGCCCCGGGCCGCATGACGGCCTCGTCGGGGACGACTGCGTCCCATTGCTCGTCGGTGTCCACGGTGGGCAGCATGATCGGCACGGTAGGGGGAGGGCGGGGCGACGGCAACGTAATTCGGGGTCACCACCCGTGGGGATACCGACCGAAGTCTGCCGCCCATCGACTTTCGGCCGCTCCCCCACGGCCCGCGCCCGCCTAGCGTCGAGGACATGACCAGCGAAGAGAGCCTCGGCCCCGTCCCGCTGCGCAAGGACCGGACGACGACAGTGCTCGGATACCCGCGCGCGGACCTGCTGACCCTGCTCATCGGCATGCCGGTCCTCGGCCTGCTGATCGGCCTCGCCCTGCCGCCGCTCGCCCGATGGCTGAGTCACTCGCCGGTGCTGCCCTGGCGGGACGGCATCACGTTCGTCGGGTCGCTGGACAAGCCGTGGCAGACAGGTGTCGTGGTGGGCGTCGCTCTGGTGGCCGGGGCGATCCTGGCCGTCACGGACATCGACGAGGCGTTGAAGCTGAAGCTCACCGACGGGGAACTGGAGACCGAGAAGGACAGCGTGACGCGCACGGTCCGGCGCGACCGCGTCTCGGCGGTGTTCCTGGACGGCAAGGACCTGGTGGTCCTGGACGAGACATCACGTGAGGTGACGCGCGGCGCGCACAAGGCGTCAGCGGCGACCCTGGCCGAGGCGTTCCGCTCGCACGGCTACCCCTGGCGGGACGCCGACCCGTACGCGTCCCTCTTCCGCCGCTGGATCCCCGGCGCTCCCGGCCTGCCCACCGAGGCCCACGCGGTCCTCGCGGCACGGAAAGTGGCGCTGAAGAGCGATGCCGGGGAGGACGTCCGGGACCTCGGCGAGGCGTTGCAGGATCTGGGGTACGTCGTACGGGACGAGGGCAAGAAGCAGCACTGGCGCCCGCTGGCAGCGGAGGCGGGCGAGAGGGGCGGCGCCGCCCAGGACTGAGCGCCGCCGCCCCTCGAAGGACTTGCCGTCGCCGTCAGAAGACGAACGGCCCGGGCGCCTGTGCCGACGTGGCGTTGCAGGTCACGCTGATCCCGAAGACCACGACCTGCAGCGACTTGCCCTCCAGGCTGTCGCCGGTGGCGACGGTCCCGTTGAGCGGCCCTGTGGACACCTCGCCGCCCGCGGGGATGGCCGGGTTGGAGTTGCCGGTGAAGGTCGTCGTGCCCGAGCCGTTCTTGGTGAGCGTGAGCGTCGAGGCGACCGAGTTCGCGGCGATGTCGATGGGGGCGGTGATCGCCGACGTGGAGACACTGATGGTCGCGGCAGTCCCGTCCTGGGTGGCCTTGAGCGTCGCGGAACCCGAGCCCCACGTACCGCAGTCGAACGAGATGGTCGCGGTGTCCGGGGTCACCGCGGTGGCGGCGGGCGCCATCACCATCGCGCCCAGGGCAACCAGACCGACGCCCAACGCCGACCCGGCACCGAGTCTGCCGAAGCCGAGTCTGCCGACACCGAATCTGCCCGGCCTGCCGATTGAGTAACTGCCATGCCTCATGAGGACCTGCCTTCAGGTGGGGGGAATGCGGGGGGGAATAGCACCAGGACCTGACGGCCAGTCAGCACCCCGGACCGCTGCTCATTGAGGCATGGGCCCCTTGAGGTGGCAAGGCACGCTCCCATGATTCTTGACATGCTACGGCCAATTTCAGCCGCGCCTACGAGCCCCTCCCCGACACCCCCAGGTGCCCCCGTACACCCCCGCGGGCGCGCACGAATACGCCCCACCGCCACGCACCACCACGCCCCGCCCCGCCCCGCCCCCATGACTCACCGCCACGCCCCGCCCCTCCCCGCCCCGATCACACGGGTGCAAAATGGCGATCATGACCCTGACTCCGACCCCGACCTCGCCCCAGACCTACCAGCCGGTCCTGGACCGCATCGCGGCCGAGATCGAGAGGACGCCGGGGCGCGGCAGGCCCGCCGACTACATCCCGGCGCTCGCCGCCTGCGATCCCCGCCGGTTCGGCATGGCCGTCGCGGAGACGGACGGCAGGGTGTACGGGGTGGGCGACTGGCGCCAGCCCTTCTCCGCGCAGTCCATCACCAAGGTCTTCACCCTCGCGCTCGACCTGGCACGCGAGGGCGACGCCCTGTGGGAACACGTGGGCCGCGAGCCGTCCGGCAACCCCTTCAACTCGCTCGTGCAGCTGGAGTACGAGAGCGGCATCCCCCGCAATCCCTTCATCAACGCGGGCGCACTGGTCGTCACCGACCGCCTCCAGACCCAGACGGGCGACGCGGCGAGCACCCTCCTCGACTTCCTCCGCGCGGAGAGCGGCAACGACCGGCTCGCCATCAACGAAGCCGTCGCCGCGTCCGAGGCCGCCCATGGGGACCGCAACGCCGCGCTCGGCCACTTCATGGCGGCCTACGGGAACATCGGCAACCCGGTCCCGGTCCTCCTCGACCAGTACTTCCGCCAGTGCTCCGTCGAGGCCTCCTGCGCCGACCTGGCCCTGGCCACCGGCTTCCTGGCCCGCCACGGCATCCGCACCGACGGCACCCGCCTGCTCAGCCGCAGCCAGGCCAAGCAGGTCAACGCGATCATGCTCACCTGCGGAACGTACGACGCGGCGGGCGATTTCGCCTACCGCGTGGGCCTACCGGGCAAGAGCGGCGTAGGCGGCGGCATCATCGCCGTCGTCCCCGGCCACTGCACAATCTGCGTCTGGAGCCCGGGCCTGGACGAACGGGGCAACTCGGTTTCGGGGGTCGCGGCACTCGACCGGTTCACGACACTGACGGGGCTTTCGGTTTTCTGACGCGGGCCGGACGCCGCCAGAGCGCCGATGCCGGACAGCTGATGCAGTAGCTCGAACCGTCACTCTGTCGCCGCAGGTCAGAGACCCGGCGGAGAGTGTGGGGCAGACGAGTCGGGCTGTACGCCGGGTTCTGTCGCCCGGTCGCCTCGCGGCGGCCGGGGAGACGGCCATCCATCTAGGGCCCGCATTGCTACGGGCCTCCTGCGGTCTACCCGCGGACTCGGGCGGGCAGCCCTCGATCATCCGCGCAGGGTCCTGTTTCCAGGGCCCCTCTTGACCTTGCTCCAGGTGGGGTTTACCTAGCCGCCTGAGTCACCTCAGGCGCTGGTGGTCTCTTACACCACCGTTTCACCCTTACCGGAGGCCGAAGCCTCCGGCGGTCTGTTTTCTGTGGCACTGTCCCGCGGGTCACCCCGGGTGGCCGTTAGCCACCACCTTGCCCTGTGGAGCCCGGACGTTCCTCGGGAAGAGCCCCTGGTGAGGGGAGCTTCACGCGGCCGTCCGCCCGGCTCGTCTGCCGTGTCGACCATGCTACCCGCCGTGTGCCGGAGCTCCGGCCCGCGGACGCCCCCGATGCCCCCGACGCCCCCGTCGCCAGGAACGAACCCGCCAGGATGAGCGTGAAGGCCGCCGCCATGCCCGCCGTGAGGGGTTCGGAGAGGAACGCGACGCCTGCCGCCACCGCCACCGCCGGGTTCACGTAGGTGAAGACGACCGCCCGGGTCGGGCCCGCCTCACGGATGAGTTCGAGGAAGGCCACGAAAGCCAGGGCCGTGCAGATGACGCCGAGTCCCACGAGGGAGGCCAGCGTGGCGGGGCCCGGCACCGTCGTCGGCCAGGTCGCCGCCGCCGGGATGGCGTAGACGAGCGCCGCCAGGGTCAGGCACGGGGCGATCAGTTGGAGTGTGGGGACCGCCTTGAGGTGGCGGGCCACGATCAGGGGGGCCGTCGCGTAGCCGAGCGCCGTGAGCAGGACCTCCGTGAGCGACCAGGCGTCGCCGCCCGTGAGGTGCGGGAGGGTCAGGACTGTCACTCCGCCCAGGCCCAGACCCAGCCCCGCCAGGCGGCGTGCGCCGAGGCGCTCCGTGTCGCCGAAGAAGCGGGCCAGGACGGCGCCGATGATCGGGACGGCGGCGATCAGCAGGCCCGCCGTGGAGCTGGAGAGGCGGCGCTCGGCGTCCGTCAGGGTCCACCAGGGGCCCAGGATCTCGATGCAGGCGAAGGCGAGCATCGGCTTCCAGTGGGTGCGCAGGACGCCGGACAGGCCCCCTTGCCGCAGGGCGAACGGGAGTAGCAGCGCGGCGCCGAGCGCACAGCGGGTGAAGACCACCATCGACGGTGAGAGGTCTTCGACCGCCACCTTGATCATCAGGTACGGAATGCCCCAGAGGACGCCCATGAGGGAGAAGAGGAACCAGCCGCGTGCAGTCATGCGGGCAGTTTCAGGGTGTTGTGCGTCCGCCGTCTTGAACGCTGTTGCGGCTGCTCTGAACGCTGGTGCGATACGCCGCCGGGGTCACCCCCAGAACCCGGCGGAACCAGCGTGTCAGGTGCGCCTGGTCTGCGAAGCCCACCATGGATGCCGTCTCCGCCGGTCGCAGCCCCGCCTCCAGGAGCGCGCGGGCCCGTGTCACGCGGTGCTGGGCCAGCCAGGCATAGGGCGGCATCCCCGTCGACGTACGGAAGGCGCGCAGGAGTTGGTAGCGGGAGAGGCCCAGGGGCGCCGCCAGTTCGGCGAGGGAGGGCGGGGCCAGGAGCTCGTCCGCCAGACGGTCGCGTACGGCGCGGGCGATGTGGTCGGCGCCGGGGATCGTGTCGCACAGGAGCCGGGCCGTGCCGTGTCTGCGGGCCAGGGCGGTGAGCAGCCAGGGGAGGCGTGACTCGGTCTCAAGGGGGTCGGCGGCGTGGGCGCTCAGTTCGGTGTGTGCCGTGCGCAGCGCCGCGGCCAGTTCCGGGTCGTGCAGGACCGGGTCGCCGAAGTGCGGTGCGGTCACGATGCCCTCGGCGAGGAGGTGCGGGGCCGGGTACATCGCCCGGTACGCGTAACCGCCCTGGTGGTGGCCGGGGCCTCCTGTGTGCACTTCGCCCGGAGCGAGTACGACGATGGTTCCCGGGCCCACGTCGAGGCGGCCGCCCCGGTAGTCGATGACCTCGGAGCCGCCGACGCAGACGCCGACGGTGAACTCCTCGTGGTAGTGCGGGGCGTAGCGGTGCCGGTCGAAGCGGGCGGTGAGGAGGTCGAGGGGCGGCGCGCACGGTTCGAGGCGGGCGCGGGTCCAGACCGCGTGCTCGCGGCCGCCGCCGGGCACTGCTTCGTGCACCGCGCCGGGCACTGCTTCGTGCGCTGTCCCACCGTTCATGCCGCTCCCCCTCGTCGCCCGCTCACGGGGTGCAACGCCCGCGCGGCCTCATTCCATGCCCCGCCCTGTCGGTGCTTGACCTTGCCGCAACGTCAACGTTTCTACTGGCCTCATGAACGGGAAGAGCGGGATGCGGATCGGAGAGCTCGCCGGCATCGTCGGCGTCACCACGCGGGCCATCAGGCACTATCACCACCTCGGGCTGCTCCCCGAGCCCGAGCGGCGGGCCAACGGCTATCGGGAGTACGGGCTGCGGCACGCCGTCGTGCTCGCCCGCATCCGGCGGCTCACCGAGCTGGGGCTCGGCCTCGCCGAGGTGCGGGACGTGCTCGCGGACGACGCGGGGCGCGAGCTCGCCGAGGTGCTCGGCGAGCTGGACGCGGATCTCGCCCGGCAGGAAGCCGCTATCCGTGAGCGGCGGGAGCGGCTGCGGGTCCTGCTTGACGGCGCGGAACGCGGGGTCCTTTCCGCCGAGGGGCCCGTCTCCCCCGAACTCGGCGAGTTCTTCGCCGAGGTGGCCCGCTCCAGCGTCGGCCGCACGGGGCCCGAGTCCGCGATGGCCGCGAAGGACAGGGAACTGCTCGCCCTGATCGACACGACCGCGCCCCCGGAGGACCGGGACAGGCTCCTGGCCGCGATGCGCCCCGCCCTTGCCACTCCGGAGGCGGTGGAGCGCGCGCACGAGGTGTACGCGCTGCTCGACGCGCTCGCGGACACCGACCTCGCCGACGCCCGTACAGATGCGGCCGTGGACGAGGCCGCGCGGGCGCTCGCCGACGCGCTGCCCGACTCTCTCCTGGAGGAGCTGGGCATGGAGGGCGCGCAGACGGTGGCCGACGGGCTCGGCAGGGACGGCGGCGGCCCCTTCCTCGAAGCCCTCTACGCCGACTTCGCTCCCGCGCAGGCAGAGGCCGTACGCCGTGGGATGCGGCTGCTCATGGAACGGGGTGCGCGATGAAGGGCCCGGTGCGCGGCCATCGTCTGGAGAAGGTCGTGCGCGGCCTCGCCTGGGTCGTCGTACCCGTCGAAGTCGTCCTTGTCGTCTGCCTGCTGACCGGTGCCTCGCTCCCCTCCGACGTACTCATCGGCGTGGAGGCAGTCGCCATGGCGCTGCTCGTCGTGGAGGGCGTGGGGCTCGCGGTCCTGTACCGGCGGGGTGGGCGCGCGGCGGTCCGGGAGGTCGTGCCGGAGCCGGTGCGCGGCATCCTCGGGCACGAGCTGCGGGTCCTTTGCAGTCTCGGGCTGTGGGTGGCCCGGCGGCGGCACGGTGTGCGCGAGGGGGATCTGGCGTTCGGGCACGCCCGCGATCAGGCCGGGCTGCTGTACGGCCTCGTCTTCGTCTGCGTCGTGGAGACCGTCGGGATGGCCGTACTGCTGCGGAGCTGGCCCGTGGTCCACGCGGTGATGCTCGTCGTCGACGTCTACACCGTGGTCCTGATGCTCGGCGTGCACGCGGCCTCGGTGACCCGGCCGCACGTGCTGTCCGCCGACGCACTGCGCGTACGCCATGGCGCCCACCGTGACCTGCGGATACCGCTGGAGCGGATCGCCTCCGTGAGCGGGGAGCGGCGCTTCACGCACGAGGCCGCTGACGGGGTGCTCAACATTCCCGTCGCCGCGCAGACCTCCCTCACGCTGGAGCTGACGGAGCCCGTCACGGCGGTGGGGTTCCTCGGCGGGCGTCAGCCGGTGACGACGGTGAGGCTGCACTCCGACGAGCCGGCGGAGCTGCGGGCCGCGCTCAAGCAGGCCCTGGAACTCACGCGGGCCGTGGGACTCACGCAGGCGCGAACTGCACCTTCGCCGCACCGGGGTCGGCCTGCGTGAGCCGCACCCGCAGTCGCTCCCCCAGCGGAAGACCGTCGGTGCCGCCCGCGCCGCCCTCGATGCGGGCGACGATCGCGGGGTCGGTCAACTGGACGGTCCCGACGGACGGTTCACGCTCCTGTACGTCCACCACCACCGCGTCGAAGAGCTCGCCGACCCGGTCCTTGAGCAGGGCGGCCTCGACGAGGTCCACGCACTCTCGCTCCACGGTGTTGCCGCGCCGCGTCCCGTCCGCCATCTCCTTGGGCAGGTCGGGCAGCGCGGCGAGCACCCACTGTGGGGGCTCGTCCCCGGCGGCCGCCGCCAGGCACAGTTCGGCGGCGTAGCGGTCGACGAGACGGCGGAGCGGGGCCGTGCAGTGGGCGTAGGGGGCGGCGACGGCGGCGTGCGTGGTGAGGGAGGGGACGTCGCCGCCGCTGAACACGGTGTAGCCGGCGCCGCGCAGGAGCGTGGTGCACTCCTGGAGGAACGCGGCGTGGTGGGGCTCGTGCGGGTCGAGGGAGCGGACGAGCTCGGCGTACGGGACGTGGTGCGGCCAGTCGACCCGCAGGGCCTTCGCGGTGCGGCGCAGGCGGCCGACGGCGCCGTCCGGGGCGGTGGGCAGGGTGCGCAGGACTCCGGCGCCGGACTGGATCATCAGCTCGGCTGCGGCCATGCCGGTGAGGAGGGAGATCTGGGCGTTCCACCCGTCGGCGGGGAGCGTGGCGCGGTATTCGAGTTCGTACGCGCCGTTCCGCTCGACGATCTCCTGCTCGGGCACGTTGAGGGAGATGCCTCCCCTCTCGACCTCCAACTGCTCGCGGAGCCGCCCGATGTCGCCGAGCAGCGCGAGTGCCTCCTCCGCGGTGCCGTCGTCGATGGCCCGCTGCACACCTTCGTAGTCGAGCTTGGCGCGGCTGCGTACGAGAGCGCGGCGCACCTCGGTGGATACGGCGCGCCCCTCCGCGTCGAGGTCGATCGTCCACAGGACGGCGGGACAGTCCTGGCCCGGCAGGAGACTGGCCGCGCCCTCGCTCAGCGAGGTGGGGTGCAGCGGCACCTTCTCGTCGGGGAAGTAGAGGGTGGTGACGCGCCGGTGGGCCTCTGCGTCGAGCGGCGCGCCCGGTGTGACGTACGCGGCGACGTCGGCGATGGCGTACCGCACCCGGAAGCCGCCGGCCTGCCGCCGGGACAGGTGCATCGCCTGGTCGAGGTCGACGGAGGTGGGCGGATCGATGGTGAAGAGGGGGATGTCGGTCGCGTCGTGCGCGGGGAGGCGCGGAGCGGAAACAGCCTGCTCCGCGTCGGCGAGGACGTCCGCGGGAAAGCCCTCGGGAACATCCAGCTTCGTACGCAGCTCACGCAGCGCGCCCCGCAACGGAGCCTCGGCTGCGCCGGTCACACGGAGATGGCGACGGGGCATGGGACGAGCGTAGGCGCGGTGGGGCGGGGCGGCGCGGCGGGCCCCTGGCCTTGGGCGTGGGGTCCTGCGGGCCTTGGGCGTAGGTTCCTGGCCAGGGTGCCTTGTCTGGCTCGGTCGCTTCGGCGCTTCTGGCTTGGTCGCTTCGGCGCTTCTGGCTTGGTCGCTTCGGCGCTTCTGGCTTGGTCGCTTCGCCGCTTCTGGCTCGGCCCTTTCGGCGCTTCCGGCCCGGTCACCTCGCCGCTCCTGGCCTTGGGCGTGGGTTCCTGTGGGCCTTGGGCGTGGGTTCGTGGCCGGGGTGCCGCTTCTGGCTCGGCTCTTTCGGCACTTCTGGCCCGGCCACCTCGCCGGTCCTGGCCCGGTCACCTCGCCGCTCCTGGCCCGGTCACCTCGCCGCTTCCGGCCCGGCCGCCTCGCCGCTGTGGAGCGCCTCGTTGTTCCGGGGCGGGGCCGCACCGGTATGTCCGTCCTCGCCATCCGCCTGTGGGCGCAGCGATACTTCGGCGCCGGAGTCCTGCGAGCCGTGCTCCGGGCGGACATACCGGCACGTCCCCTCACGTGCGTCGCGCGGCTGCGGGAGCGTGGGGGGCGGGGACGCGAGGCTTGTGTGCGGGCTCGGGCTGCCGGGGCGATTACCCTGGCGCAGGGCCGCACCCCCACCCCGTTGCCCTCCGAAGGAGACCCATGCTCGTCCTGCTGCCGCCCTCCGAAGGCAAGGCGCCCTCCGGCCGCGGTGCCCCCCTGAAGCCGGAGTCGCTCTCCCTGCCGGCGCTCGCGGACGCGAGGCAGGCAGTGCTCGACGAGCTGGTCGACCTCTGCGTGGCGGACGAGGAGAAGGCCCGTGTCGTACTCGGGCTCAGCGAGGGCCTGCGGGGCGAGGTCGCGAAGAACACCGAGCTGCGCACGGCGGGCGCGCGCCCCGCGGGGGAGATCTACACCGGCGTCCTGTACGACGCCCTTGACCTCGCCACGCTGGATGCCGCCGCCAAGCGCCGCGCGGCCCGCTCGCTGCTTGTCTTCTCAGGGCTGTGGGGCGCCGTCGGCATCACCGACCGCATCCCTTCCTACCGCTGCTCGATGGGCGTGAAGCTGCCCGGCCTCGGCGCACTGGGCGCCTACTGGCGTACGCCGATGGCCTCGGCGATGCCCGACGCGGCGGGCGACGGGCTCGTACTCGACCTGCGTTCATCGGCGTACACGGCCGCGTGGAAGCCGAAGGGCGAGGTCGCTGACCGGACGGCGACGGTGCGGGTGCTGCACGCGCAGATGGTCGACGGGGTCGAGAAGCGTTCCGTCGTCTCGCACTTCAACAAGGCGACGAAGGGCCGGATCGTCCGCTCCCTGCTCGAGACCGGCACCCAGCCGAAGGACCCGGCCGAACTGGTCGAGGCGCTGCGGGACCTCGGGCACGTGGTGGAGGGCGAGGCACCCACGAAGGCGGGCAAGGCGTGGGCCCTGGACGTGGTGGTCCGGGAGATCCACTGACCCGCCCGGCCTTCGGTTGCAGCATGCGCAACGCCCTTTGCGCATGCTGCATGCACCGGGGCAGGATGCACCCATGACTTCCCCCTCCGCCGCGGCCTCCGCCTCCGCCTCTGTGCTCGATCTGGCCCCCGTCGTCCCCGTTGTCGTCGTGGAGGACGTCGCCGACGCCGTGCCGCTGGCCCGCGCTCTGGTCGCGGGCGGCCTTCCCGCGATCGAGGTGACGCTGCGGACGCCCGCCGCGCTCGACTCGATCCGGGCCATCGCCGCGGAGGTGCCGGACGCGGTGGTCGGCGCGGGCACCCTCATCTCGCCCCGGAACGTCGCGGACTCCGTCGACGCCGGGGCCCGCTTCCTGGTCAGCCCGGGCTGGACGGACACGCTGCTCGCCGCGATGAAGGCGTCCGGGGTGCCGTTCCTGCCGGGCGTCTCGACGACGTCCGAGGTCGTGGCGCTGATCGAGCGCGGCGTGCACGAGATGAAGTTCTTCCCGGCGGAGGCCGCAGGCGGGACCGCCTACCTCAAGTCGCTCGGCGGACCGCTCCCGCAGGCCCGCTTCTGCCCGACGGGCGGCATCGGCCTCGCGTCCGCGCCGTCGTACCTCGCCCTGCCGAACGTCGGCTGCGTGGGCGGCAGTTGGATGCTGCCTGCTGACGCGGTCTCGGCGAAGGACTGGGGCCGCGTCGAGGCCCTGGCCCGCGAGGCCGCTGCCCTTCGCTGAAACCGCCGTAACGGCCGGGCGCGAGTGCGTATCCGCGGGTACGTCGTGGCTGCGCGGCCAGCCCCCACCGACCCGCGGACAAGCAAGCCCTACCGCAGGTGAGACGTGTCGTTGAGCAGCCGTACCGACGCGTTTCCGTCGCCGTAGTACGCCACCGCCGAGACGGACGCCGCCGAGAGCTCCATCCGGAACAGGGACTCCGGCGGCGCGCCCAGCGCAAGGCGCACCAGCGTCTTGATCGGCGTGACGTGCGTGACCAGGAGGACCGTGCGGCCCGCGTACTCGGCGGCCAGACGGTCCCGCGCCTCCGACACCCGGTGGGCCACCGCGGCGAAGGACTCGCCGCCGGGCGGCGCCGCGTCGGGCGAGGCCAGCCACGCGTTCAGCTCCTCGGGCTGACGCTCACGCACCTCGCCGAAGGTGAGGCCCTCCCAGGCCCCGAAGTCCGTTTCGCGCAGTCCGTCCTCGACGCGTACGTCGAGACCGATGCGGGCGGCGACGGCCTGCGCGGTCTCCTGGCAGCGCTTCAGCGGCGAGGAGACGATCGCCTGGATCGTGCCCCGCGCGGCGAACGCCGCCGCCGCGCGCTCGGCCTGCTCACGGCCCACGTCGGAAAGGGACGGGTCGGTACCGCCGCTGCCGGAGAACCGCTTCTGAGGGGTCAGCGCGGTCTCGCCGTGCCGCAGCAGCACGAAGGTCGCGGGGGCGCCGAGGTCGGCGGGGGCGGCCCAGCCGACGGGCGGGGCCTGCGCGGCCACGTTGCCCGCGGCACGGACGTCCGCCCCTGGGCCGGAAACGGCCCTCGCGTCGAGCTCCGCCGTCGAATCCGACGGCTCCCACTGCTCGCCCCGCTTGCCCGCGTCCATCGCCTCGTTGGCAAGGCGGTCGGCGTGCTTGTTCTTCTCGCGCGGGATCCACTCGTACGTCACCTGGGACGCCGGGTAGATCCGCGCGGCCTCTGCGGCGAGCGGCTTCATGTCCGGGTGCTTGATCTTCCAGCGGCCCGACATCTGCTCGACGACGAGCTTGGAGTCCATGCGGACGTGGACCGAGGCGGTCGGGTCGAGGTCGTGTGCCACCTTCAGACCGGCCACGAGCCCCTTGTACTCGGCCACGTTGTTCGTCGCGACGCCGATGTACTCGGCGACTTCCCGCAGGGTCTCCCCCGTGGTCGCGTCGATGACGACCGAGCCGTAGCCCGCGGGCCCCGGGTTGCCCCGTGACCCGCCGTCGGCCTCGACGATGAACTCCCGCACGGCCACAGTGGCTTACAGACCCGACTCGGACGTGCGGACCAGGATGCGGCTGCAGTTCTCGCACCGCACGACCGTGTCGGGGGACGCCGCCTTCACCTCGTTGACCCCGGTGATGTCCAGCTCGATACGGCAGCCCTCGCAGCGCCGCTGGTAGAGCTTGGCCGCGCCGACGCCGCCCTCCTTGACGCGGAGCTTGTCGTAGAGCTTGAGGAGGTCGGCCGGGATCGAACCCGCCACGACCTCGCGCTCCTTGGATGCGGTGGCGGCCTCGCCGTCGATCCCCTCGGACGCCGCGTCACGCCGTGCCGTCGCGTCGTCGATCTTCGACTGGACCGAGGAGACACGTTCCGTCAGCTCGGCGACCCGCTCCTGGGCGGCCTCGCGGCGCTCCATGACCTCGAGGACCACGTCCTCCAGGTCACCCTGGCGCTTGGCGAGCGAGGCGATCTCGCGCTGGAGGTTCTCCAGGTCCTTGGGGGACGTCACGGCGCCCGAGTCGAGGCGCTGCTGGTCCCGGTTCGCGCGCTGGCGTACCTGGTCGACGTCCTGCTCCGCCTTGGTCTGCTCGCGGGAGCAGTCGCTCTCCTCGGTCGTCGAGGCGACGAGCAGGTCGCGCAGCTGCGTGAGGTCCTTGTTGAGCGACTCGATCTCGGCGTGCTCGGGCAGGGACTTCTTCTTGTGCGCCAGCTGCTGGAGGCGTACGTCGAATGCCTGGATGTCGAGGAGTCGGATCTGGTCGGCGGGCGCGGCGTTCAGTTGGGGGCTCCTGTGGTGTGGGTATTCGAGGCCGCGTGGGCGGTCCAGGGGTCGGTGACCGTCTTGGAGACGTGGACGCGAAGTCCCCATCCGTGACGGTCGGAGATCTGATCGAGCTGCGCCGCCGCCAGTTCGCACCACGGCCACTCGGTGGCCCAGTGCGCGGCGTCGAGCAGCGCGAGCGGAGTCTGTGCGCGGGCCTCCGACACCGGGTGGTGGCGCAGGTCCGCGGTGAGGAAGGCGTCCACGCCGGACGCGCGTACGTCGTCGAAGAGGCTGTCGCCGGAGCCGCCGCTGACCGCGAGGGTGCGGATGAGCTGCTCCGGGTCGCCCGCGACCCGGATGCCCTGCGCGGTGGCGGGCAGCCGCTCGGCCGCGCGGGCGGCGAGCTCTCGGAGCGTCAGGGGGTGTTCGAGCTCGCAGATCCGGCCGAGGCCGCGGCGCCCTTGCGCGTCGGCGGGGTCCGGTACGAGGGGACGCACGATCCGCAGGTCGAGCGCGCCCGCGAGGGCGTCGGAGACGCCCGGATCAGCGCGGTCCGCGTTGGTGTGCGCGACGTGCAGCGCGACGTCGTTCTTGATCAGGTCGTGGACGACGCGGCCCTTGAAGGTGGAGGCCGAGACCGTGGTCGTGCCGCGCAGATAGAGCGGGTGGTGCGTGATGAGGAGCTGGGCGCCCAGCTTCACCGCTTCGTCGACGATGTCCTGGACGGGGTCGACGGCGAAGAGGACCCGGGAGACCTCCGCGTCGGGGTCGCCGCAGACCGTGCCGACCGCGTCCCAGCTCTCGGCCAGTTCGGCGGGCCACAGGGCGTCGAGGGCGGCGATGACTTCAGACAGACGGGGCACGGGGAAAGGCTACCTTCCCTCCGTGCCCCACTGGCCATGGCTTACGTACTGCTACCGGCCGCGTACCGGTGGCGTGGCTCAGCCGCGTACTACTTGACGAGGAAGCCCTTGAGGTCGCCGAGGACCTCGTTCGCCGCCGTCACGCCAAGACCCAGGTACCAGGTCTCGTCCGGGACGTCCTTGGCCTGACCGGCCTTGACCGCGTCGAGCTTCTTCCACAGCGGGTTCTTCTCGGCCTCGGTGCGGCCCGTCTTCTTCGCGTCGCCGTAGACGCCGGTGAAGATCCAGTCCGCGTCGGCGTCGTCGATCTTCTCCGTGCTGATCTCCGTGGCGAGGTCGTTGACCTGCTGGTTCTTGGGGCGGGGCAGGCCTGTGTCGTCGAGGATCGTGCCGATGAAGGACGCCTTCGCGTAGAGGCGGACGCGGTCCGGCATGTAGCGGAGCATCGTGATCGTCGGCTTCTTTCCGCCGTCGCCGATCTCCTTGCCCAGGGCCGTGGCCTTCTTCTCGTACGCGCCGAGCTCCTCCTTCGCCTTGGCCGTCTTGTCGAGCGCGGCCGCGTTCAGGAGGTAGTTCTCCTTCCACGTGAAGCCGGGGCGGATGGAGAAGACGGTCGGGGCGATCTTGGAGAGCTGCGGGTAGAGCTTGGCCGCGCGCAGTTCGCTGCCGATGATCAGGTCCGGCTCGAGGTTCGCGATCGCTTCGAGGTTGAGGGCGTTGATCGTGCCGACGTCCTTGGGGTTGCCCGCGTCCTTCTTCAGGTAGCCGGGGATGCCGTCGTCGCCCTCGGTGGGGGCGTAGCCGACGGGCTTGATGCCGAGCGATACGACGTTGTCGAGCTCGCCGACGTCCAGGACCACGACCCGCTTCGGCTGCGCCTTGAGCTCGGTCTTGCCGCGTGCGTGCGTGATGGTGCGCGGGAACTTGCCCGGCTTCGCCGTGGTGCCCATCTTCGCGGTCTGCTCGGCGGCCTTGGAGAAGTCGTCACCGCCCTGGGCGACGGCCTTGCTGCCGCTGCCGTCGTCGGACTTGCCGGAGCTGTCACCGGACCCGCAGGCCGCGAGGGAGAGCGCGCCGGCCACGGCGAGGGCGATGGCGGCGGTGGCGCGGTGGCGGCGCGGTCGCATGGACCGTGCGGGCAGGGACCGTACAGACGGGGACATCGGTGCTCCAGGGGGTGTGCTGGTTGATCTGCCGCCCGAGCCGAAGTGCTGCTTGGACCACCCTTCAACCACTTAGGTTCGCCTTACTTTAAGCGCGCCCTCCCCGCCCAGCACAACCACCCCCGCCCCCTCAGGCGAATCGGCACATCGCCACCCTTCTGTGTGAAGCGGGCGACCACAGGTGCCACGGCAGTGCGTGCGAAAACTAGCTTCGTGGCCCGGAGGTACCCCCCATGACAGCGCCCACTCTTGAGCCCGAGCCCATGACCGTGCCGACGTCCCGCCCAGCGCCCGCGACACCCCCAGTCATCACCACCGACGGCACGTACGCCGCTCGCCTCACCCATGAAGGCGGCTCCTGGTTCCCCGAGCGCTGGACCCTGGACTCCCCCGAGCCGTACGCGGTGCCGCTGCCCGGCAGCCAACCGGAGGAGCCCGGCACGGAGGTGCTCCCGATGACGGACGGGCGGGTCCTGATCCACCGCGTCATCGACGGACGGCACACCTTCGCGCTCCTGTACCCGACGGGCCCGGAGACCGGCGAGGTACCGCTCGGCGCCGTGGAGTGCGGCGAGTCCCGGCTCACGCTGCTGCCGCCGTCACCGGTCGGCGGCCACGCCTACGCTCTCGCGGTGGGCGCGGGATCGACGGCCCTGTGGCTGGTGGCGGGCGGCGCTTTCGGGCCCGAGCACGTCGCCGAGATCCCGGGGCGCTGTTCGGGCGGGGCCTGGCTTGACGGAGAGGGCCGGATGCTCGCCCTTGACCGGGAGTTGGGCGGCCGGGTCAAGGCGGTGGCGGTGGACCTGGGGCGGGGCGGCGAGGTGTCGCCCCTCCTCCAGATCGCCGACGAGAGCAATGACCGGGTGCTGCTCGCGGACGCCGAGAGCGGGCTGCTCCTGATCCGCTCGGACGCGCCGGGTCACGACAGGATCGGCTGGGGAATCCTCGGCGGTACGCGCCCGGTGCGCTTCCCCGAGTGCCTGCGGCTGCCCGACCTCGCGGTGACGCCGTTCGCCATCCAGCCCGGTCAGACGCTGATGCCGGAGGGCTGTGCGGTGGCGCTGCGGATCGACGGGGCGGCGGGCAGCTGGCTCGGCATATGGCGCCCCGCCGATCGACGCCTGCACCAACTGGCGGCACCGGCAGGGTGGTTGGCCGGTGCGGGGTGGTGGACACGAGAGGGAGCGCTGCGCCTTCCGTATGCGACGGAGGCGGTGCCGTGCGGGGTCGCGGAGGCGGAACCGGCCCCTCCGGCGGCGGCGCCCGCGCCGGTCGCCGCGCGGCCCGTTCCGTTGCAGCAGGCGCCCCTCACGGGGCGTACGGGCGTTCGTTAGACTCGCCCGGCTGCACGAACGATCTTCTTTACCGTTTTACGGGGTGAGTGTGTTGATGATGGCCGAGATCAGTACGGAATCCGAGCGGAATCCCGAGCCGCGGGAGGCGGCGGGCAGTTCCGGCGCCGGTAGGCACCGGGGGCCTGTGGCCGAGCGTGACGAGGCGGGGGCGCCGCGGGGGCGGCATCGCCGCCAGGGCAACGAGAACTGATTCTTTCCCCAACGCCGGACGGCTGAAAGATTCAGCCGTCCGGCGTTTGAGGACCGGGGTCTGGGGCGGAGCCCCAGGTAGGTCCGGGGCGCAGGCACGCCACGCGGCGGAGCCGCAAATTGATACAGCCGGGAAGGGGCGGGGTGGGGGACAGATCATCCCCGCTTCAGCCCGAGCACCTCGGCCGCCGCGAACGTCTCCCCCACCGGCCGCCCGGCGTAGTAGGGCGACAGGACCTCGTCCAGCTCCTCGTACGAGAAGGCGTCCTTCGCCGTGTCGAACTTCGCCGCCACCTTGGGCCGCTCGACCACGGCGACCATTCCGCCGTGGACCACGAGCAACTGCCCGTTGACCCCGCCGGCCGCGGGCGACGCCAAGTAGCCGACCAGCGGCGCCACATGCTCGGGAGCGAGCGCGTCGAGCTCGTCGGCGCCGGGCTCCTGGAAGCCCGCGAAGACGTCCTCCGTCATCCGCGTGCGCGCGCGTGGGCAGATGACGTTCGCCGTCACGCCGTACTTGCCGAGCGCCAGCGCGCTCGACGTCGTCAGGCCGACGATGCCGCCCTTCGCCGCCGCGTAGTTCGGCTGGCCCGCCGAACCCGCGAGGAACGCCTCCGACGACGTGTTGACGATCCGGCCGTACACCGGCTCCCCCGCCGCCTTGGAGCGCTCGCGCCAGTGCACGGACGCGAAGTGCGTCGTGTTGAAGTGGCCCTTGAGGTGGACGTGGATGACCGAGTCCCACTCGCTCTCGCTCATCGAGAAGATCATCCGGTCCCGCAGGATCCCGGCGTTGTTGACCAGGATGTCGAGCTTGCCGTACGTGTCGATCGCCAACTGGACGAGCCCGCGCGCCTGTTCGTAATCCGCGACATCGCCCAGGTGCGCGACCGCCTGCCCGCCCGCCGCCCGGATCTCGGCCGCGACCTCCTCGGCGGGCGTCGCCGACGCCTCGCCCGAACCGTCGCGGCCGGTCTTCCCGAAGTCGTTGACGACGACGCTCGCGCCGAGCCGGGCGAGCTCCAGGGCCTCCGCACGACCGAGGCCCCGGCCCGCTCCTGTCACGATCGCGGCCAAACCCTCGAGTGGCCGTGGCAATGGCTGTGCCATCAGGGATCGAAGTCCTCTCAGATCTCGATGCACGTACGCAGCGCGACGCCCGTACGCATCTGGTCAAGCGCTTCGTTGATCTCGGAGAGCGGCACCCGGTGGGTGATCATGCTCTCCAGGTCGATCCGGCCCGCGCGCCACAGCGCGATGGCCCGCTCGTAGGACTGCAGGACGTCGCCGCCGCCGTACATGGACGGCAGGATCTTCTTCTCGTCGAAGAACAGCTCGAACATGTTCAGCTGAAGGTTGTCGTCCATGGCGCCCGCGCCGACGATGACGAGCGTGCCGCCGCGACGCGTCTTCTCGTACGCGGTGCGGGCGGTGGCGGACTTGCCCACGACCTCGAAGACGTAGTCGAAGCCCTCGCCCCCGGTCACCCGCTGCTTGGCGTCCTCAAACGCGTCCGGTGCGACCGCCTCCGTCGCGCCGAACCGCAGCGCCGCCTCGCGCCGCGACTGGACGGGGTCGACGGCGATGATCTGCGCCGCGCCCTTGAGCCGCGCGCCCTGGATGGCGGAGATGCCGACGCCGCCGCAGCCGATGACGGCGACCGACGAACCGGCTTTCACATCAGCGGTGTTGATGGCGGCGCCGAGCCCCGTCGTCACTCCGCAGCCGATGAGGGCCGCGATGTCGAAGGGCACGTCGTCCGGGATCGGCACGGCGCAGCCCGCGTCGACCACGACCTCCTCGGTGAAGGTCCCCGTGCCCGCGAAGCCGAAGACGTCACCGCTCGGGCGCTTGAAGTTGGGCGTGCCCGCGTTCATGAACCCGGCAAGACACAGCTGGCTCTGGCCGCGCTTGCACGCCGGACACTGGCCGCAGGCGGGCAGCCAGCACACCAGGACCCTGTCCCCCTGGCTGATCCCGCTGACCCCGTCACCGACGTCGAGGATCTCGCCGGCGCCCTCGTGGCCGGGGATGAACGGCCCTGGCTGCGGCAGTACGCCGTTCATCGCGGAGACGTCGGAGTGGCACAGGCCGGTGGCCCGCACCCGGATCTTCACCTTGCCGGGGCCGAAACCCACCGTCTCGACGTCGTCGAGGACCTCGAGCTTGTCCTGGCCTATCTCGTGCAGTACGGCTGCGCGCATGGTGCGGCTCCTCTCGTACGAAGATTCAGGCGTGTCCGTGGCTTCAGGCGTGTCCGTAGCTTCAGATGTGTCCGTCGTTTCAGACGTGTTCGACGATCGTGTCGGCGAGGACCGGCGCGTCGTCCCGCTCGACCGCCGTCACCGCCACTTGGACGCGGCCCTCGGAGCGCCACATCCGGATCCGCAGGGTCTCGCCGGGGAAGACGATCCCGGTGAAGCGCGTGCTGTAGCCGCGCACCCTCGACACATCGCCGCCCAGGACCGTGTCGACGACGGCCTTGAGCGTCATCCCGTAGGTGCACAGGCCGTGCAGGATCGGCCGGTCGAAGCCCGCGAGCTCGGCGAACTCGGGGTCGGCGTGCAGAGGGTTCCAGTCCCCTGAGAGGCGGTAGAGCAGCGCCTGCTCCTGGCGGACGGCGCGCTCGACGACCTTGTCGGGCTCTCCGTCGGGGGCCGGGAGGCGGGTGGAGGGGCCGCGTTCGCCGCCGAATCCGCCTTCGCCGCGTACGAAGATCTGGGCGTCGCTCGTCCACAACGGACCTTCGGCGTCGGCCACTTCGGTGCGCAGGACGAGGATCGCGGCCTTGCCCTTGTCGTACACGGCGGCCACCTTGGACGTGGTGGTGGCCTTGCCCTTGACCGGGATCGGGCGGTGCAGCGTGATGCTCTGGCCGCCGTGCAGGACCGCGGCCAGGTTCACCTCGATGCCGGGTGACGAGAGCCCGCCGACGACACCCATGCCCGCGCCCGCGACGGTCGCGAAGCTGGGCAGGACGTGCAGCTTCGACTCCAGGGTGTAGCGCAGTTCGTCGGGGTCGGTGGCGGGGACGCCCGCTCCCAGGCCCAGGTGGTAGAGCTGGATGTCCTTGTGATCCCAGGTGATCTCGGCCGACCTGGGCTCCGCGGCCAGTGCTTTCGCGGCATCGATGGGCATGTGGTGGCAGCTCCTTGGCCGGTCTGAAGACCTCGGTGCGACCGTCCGCACCGTCGGTCGCACCGAGGTCGCAACAGGGCCGGAGGAGCCCGTTCTAGAACGCGTTCCAGTCCGGCGATCCCATGTATAGCTGAGCGTCCGGTAGTTGTGAAGCCTCCTGACGTCACGTCAGATACGCCGCTGATCAAGCGTGTGACATTTGTACCGGCCGAGTCCGTACAACCGCATCTGCCGCCGCACCACCCCGGATTCGTAACGTCAGGGGCATGACGAAGACAGTTCCCGCAGAGCTCTCAGAGCCCGCAGAGCGGGCCGTGGCGTTCACCGGCGTGGTCAAGGCCTTCGGCCCGCTCCACGCCGTCGACGGCGTCGACCTGGAGATCCACCGCGGCGAGACCGTCGCCCTGCTCGGCCGCAACGGCGCGGGCAAGTCCACGACGATCTCCCTCCTGCTCGGCCTCGACGACCCCGACACGGGCCGCGTCGAGCTCTTCGGCGGCCCGCCCGAGGACGCCGTGCGCGCCGGGCACGTGGGCGCCATGCTCCAGGAGGGCCGCCTGGTCCCGCGTGTCACCGTGCGCGAGCTGGTCTCCTTCGTGGCCGGGCGCTATCCGGCGCCGCTGCCCGTCGGCGAGGCCCTCGCGCTCGCCGGGATCGAGGATCTTGCCGGGCGGCGCGTCGACAAGCTGTCCGGGGGTCAGACGCAGCGGGTGCGGTTCGCGGTCGCGCTTGCCGGGAACCCCTCGCTGATCGTCCTCGACGAGCCGACCGCCGCTCTCGACGTGGAGGCCCGGCAGGTGTTCTGGGCGTCGATGCGGGCCTACGCGCGCCGCGGCAACACCGTCCTGTTCTCCACCCACTACCTGGAGGAGGCGGACCGGCACGCCGACCGGATCGTCGTCATGGACCACGGCCGGATCGTCGCCGACGGCAGCGGGGAGCAGGTCAAGCGGTCCGCGGGCGGCAGCACCGTCTCCTTCGACCTGGCCGGGCGCGGCAGTGAGGGCCTGACGCTGCTGCCCGGCGTGGTCTCCGTCGAGGTGCACGGGGACCGGGCCCGGCTGCGTACGACGGACTCCGACGCGACCGTGATCGCACTCGCGGAGCTCGGCGCGATCCGTGGCCTCGAGGTCGCGGCGGCCTCGCTCGACGAGGCGTTCCTGACCCTGACCGCTCCCGTTTCTCTCACCCCTAAGGCCGTGTGATGTTCGCCTACCTCAGGCTCGAAGTGCGCAGGACGCTCCGCGACCCCGGCTTCATGATCGGCGGCATCGGGCTCCCGGTCCTCATGTATCTGCTGTTCACCAACATCGGCGGCGGCTCGGACCACGACGGGTGGAAGACGACGTCGATGATCGGCATGGCCGCTTACGGGTCCATGATCGCCGCCCTGAACACCGGTACCGGTGTCGCCGAGGACAAGACGATCGGCTGGCTGCGGCAGCTGCGGGTCACACCGATGACGCCGCGCGAGGTCGTGGCCGGCCGGGCCCTTACCGGTACGGTGACCGTGCTCCCGGCGATCGTGGCGGTGTTCGCCGCGGGCGCCCTGGTCAACGGCGTACGCCTGGATGCCTGGCAGTGGGCGGCGGCCGCGGTGCTGCTCTGGCTCGGCTCGCTGCCCTTCACGATGCTGGGGCTCGGCAACGGCTACCGCCTGACCGCGCAGACCACAGGCGTGGTGAACACGGCCTGCAATCTGGGGCTCGCAGTGCTCGGCGGCCTCTGGTTCCCCGTCGACCTGTTCCCCGGCTGGCTGCGCGCCCTGTCCGACTACACACCCACGCACCGCTTCGCACAGCTCGGCACGTCAGTGACGGACGGCGGCGGCATCGGTCTCGGCACGGTCGCGGTCCTTACCGCCTGGCTGCTCGTCTTCGGTTCGTACGCTGTCACCTCGTACCGCCGGGCTGCGCGGACCGTATGACGACGCCGACGACACACCAAGGGCGCGACAGGAGAAGCAATGTCGGAGAGGCAGTGCCGGTGAAGAACTTCTGGCAGAGGCACACACGTCTCGCGGGATGGAAACACAGCAGCAAGGCGCAGCTCGCCGAGATGCGGGCGCACGAGAAGTCCGGCCGGAGCAAGCCGGAGGACCTGGGCCCGCCCAACGGCTTCGCGATGCTGCCCTGGCTCCTGATGGGCATGGGGTCCTTCTCCAACCTCCTCCAGGGCAAGGCGGGCAACCCCTGGCTCGCCGGCATCGGCCTGCTGACCTTCAACTCCCTCTACATCAGCGTGGTGTTCCGCGCCTTCACCAAGCAGGCCAGGGAGGCGCGCGCCACCAAGTACTCGCTGCTCGGCCTCACCGCGGTCACCTTCGCCCTCGCCATCGGCTACGGCGGCAGCTGGCTGATGTTCTTCCCGCTCCTCGGCCTGGCCACCGGCTCGGTCCTGCGGGGCAAGCAGCTGGCTCCCGCGGGCTTCGCCCTGAGCATCTCCGCGGCGGTGGTGGGCGGGATGAAGGACGGCTGGGACGCCGCGGGCATCGCGTACGGCACGTTCATCTCCGTCATGGTGACGGCCGCGATCCTTGCCCTCTCCGAGACGGTCAAGGAACTGCGCACCACCCGCGAGGAGTTGGCCCGCAGCGCCGTCGAGAAGGAACGTCTGCGCTTCTCCCGGGACCTGCACGACCTGCTCGGCCACACGCTCTCGGTGATCGTGGTCAAGGCGGAGGCCACGCGCCGTCTCGCCCCCCGCGACCTGGACGCGGCGCTCGGCCAGGTCGCCGACATCGAGTCCGTCGGCCGCCAGGCCCTGACGGAGATCCGCGAGGCGGTCACCGGCTACCGCGAGGGCAGCCTCGCCACGGAGCTCGACCGGGCCCGCGATCTCCTGGACGCGGCGGGCATCGAGGCGGTCGTACGCCAGTCGGGGCCGCCCCTCGCCCCGCAGACGGCGGCGCTGCTCGGCTGGGTGGTCCGGGAGTCCGCCACGAATGTCGTACGCCACTCCAAGGCCACCCGCTGCGAGATCGAGGTGGCGGGCACCGCCGAACGGACTCGGCTACTGATCACCGACGACGGCCGCGGCGTAGGCTCGACAGCGCCCGGCAGCGGGCTGAAGGGCCTGGCCGAACGCCTCGCGGCGGCGGGCGGCTCCCTGGAGTCCGGCCCCGCACCGCGCGGCGGCTTCCGGGTCACGGCGGAGCTGCCGGTCACCGAGCTCAGTACCGGCCCCGTTGTGGAGGAGCGCACCCCATGATCAGAGTCCTGCTCGCCGAGGATCAGGGCATGATGCGGGGCGCGCTCGCGCTGCTGCTCGGCATGGAGGAGGACATCGAGGTCGTCGCGCAGGTCGGCGCGGGCGACGAGATCGTGGACGCGGCGCTGAACTCCCGCCCCGACGTGGCGCTCCTCGACATCGAACTGCCGGGCCGCAGCGGGCTCGACGCGGCGGCGGACCTGCGCGACGAGTGCCCCGAGTGCCGGGTCCTCATCCTCACGACCTTCGGCAGGCCCGGCTATCTGCGCCGGGCCATGGAGGCGGGCGCGGTGGGCTTCCTGGTCAAGGACGGCCCGGTGGAGGACCTCGCGGAGGCGATCCGCCAGGCGCTGCGGGGCGAGACGGTGATCGACCCCGCGTTGGCGGCGGCCGCCTTGAGCGCGGGGCCCAGTCCACTGACGGCCAGGGAGGCCGATGTCCTGCGTGCGTCCGTGGACGGGGCGACGGTCTCCGACATCGCCGAAAGGCTGCATCTGTCGGAGTCGACGGTGCGGAACTATCTCTCGGGGGCGATCGGGAAGACGGGGACGCGGAACCGGATGGAGGCGGTGCGGGAAGCGCGGCAGCGGGGTTGGCTTTGAGCGGGCTCGATCACCGGCTTCGCCGAGTTCGTCCTCAAGCGCCGGACGGGCTGGATACTTTCAGCCCGGCCGGCGTTTGAGGCCATCTTGTCGGG